>CAVFUV010000221.1:0-3705 GCA_963625735.1 bacterium | reverse complement strand
TAAAAGGAGTGAAATGGCCTTTCTCAGGCAATTTAAATTCGTTTGCCATTCGTTTTGCAAATTGAATAAGAGAAAATTTCAGTTATGATAGAATTTAATAATGTTTCAAAAGAATATGATAACGGCACAAAGGCACTTAACGGAGTAAATCTCCATGTCGACAGAGGCGAATTTGTATTTGTCGTCGGTGCTTCCGGTGCCGGTAAAAGCACATTCTTAAAAATGATAATGAGAGAGGAGGTCCCGACAGGCGGTTCAATTACCGTTGACGGACTTAATCTCAACGAACTTCGTGCAAGCAAAGTGCCCTATTACCGCAGAAAGCTTGGTATTGTTTTTCAGGATTTCAGACTTATCCCTACAAAGACGGTCTATGAGAACGTCGCTTTCGCAATGCATGTTATAGGTGCTAAGCCTAAAGATATTTCAAGGCGTGTCGCATACGCCCTAAGCCTTGTGGGGCTTACATCGAAAGCCAGAAGCTTCCCGAAACAGCTCTCAGGCGGCGAACAGCAGCGTGTTGCTCTGGCTCGTGCTCTTGTTAACCATGCCGATATTATAATAGCCGATGAACCGACAGGCAACGTTGACCCTCAGATGTCAAAAGAAATTGTCGACCTGCTCGATCAGATAAACAGAAACGACAAAACCACAATTATAATGGTTACTCATGCCGTTGATCTTATACAGCATTATAATAAGCGAATTGTTAAAATCAGCAACGGCAGGGTAGTGTCCGACACCGAGCATCCCGAAATTGCCGAGAATGTTACCGAGGAAGAGACAATCCCCGAGACAAAGATGAGCGGTTATTATCAGGAGCCGATACCCGGCTCCGAGACCGAAGTGTTCATCCATTCATACGGCAAAGAAACCGCAACCGATGAGCTTACGGTTGATGAAGACGCTGACAATCAATAACAGGCAAGAGGATACAATATGAAAAAAAGAATGAATTTAAGATATCTTACAAGTGAAGGTATTAAAAATATCGGAATAAATCGCTTGATGTCTGTTGCTTCTGTTGCCGTTTTGATGTCGTGCCTTGTTATGATAGGCTGTGCGTTTCTGCTCTTTCTGAATGTCGATTCACTGCTTCAGAATATTCAGTCACAGAATGTTATTATGGTTTATGCGGAGCTTGACGCGGATGACAATGAGGTGCAGGAGCTCGGCAATAATCTTAAAAAGATTGACAATGTGTCATCCATTGAATTTGTGCCGAAGTCACAGGCATATGAACAGGTTTTAAGCTCCCTCGGTGACAATGCTTCAGCATTAAACGGCGTTGATGATTCATTCCTCCCCGACGGATATAAGGTTGTTGTAACCGATATGCAGTATTTCAGTGAAACGGTTGAGAGTATCAAGACTATTTCCGGAATTTATGATATCAGAGAAAACAGTGACCTTGCCGAAAAGCTTGAAGGCATAAGAACAGCGGTAACATATATAAGCATAGGCATTGTTATAATTCTTCTTATTGTTGCAATCTTCATAATTGCAAATACAATTAAGATTACAATGTTCTCAAGAAGGCTTGAAATCAGCATAATGAAGGCTGTCGGTGCTACAAATTCGTTTATCAGATGGCCGTTCCTTGTTGAAGGACTTACACTCGGAATTATTTCCGCAATACTGTCGTTCGGACTTCTTTACGCACTGTATTATTTAACAAGCGACGCGCTTCTGACAATTTTCGGTGTGCTCGGAGGCAGTCTCGTAAGCTTCTGGGATTATGCCGTATATATCGCGATTGCTTTTATTGCGATAAGTATTATAACAGGCGGATTCGGCAGCATTATTTCAATAGGAAAATATCTTAAAGAGCAGGGAAGTGTTGTACTTGATGATGAGCATTAAACGAAATAAGTCAAAATTATCTTTGCTTTTGAGCATATGTCTTTTGATGTGCATTTTGCAACCCATAGCATATGCCGTAACTCTTTCAAGCTCCGAACAGAGCAAAATTGACTCTTATAAAGAGCAGCAGGAAGAACTGAACGATAAGATTTCTTCCACAAAAGAAAAAATGGAATCCATAAAGGATGACATTTCAAAGCAGGAAGAATATGTAACGGAGCTTAACGAGCAGATTGATAACTATCAGAGCAAAATCAACAGTCTTGACGAACAGATAGCCGAGCTTGAAAGTGAAGAGGCTGTCTATCAGGAAAAAATCGATGAGCTTGATACCGAGATAGACGGCATCGAAGATGATATAAATCATAATGAGCTTCAGCAGATTGACCTTCAGCAGGAAATTGAAGACGCGAATGTCGAACTTCAGGAAAGACTTCGCAGTGTATACGTAAACGGCTCGGCAACTACCGTTGAAATGCTTCTTAATGCCGACAGTTTTTCAACTTATCTTACGATGATTGAGCTGTCGTCTAATATGGCAAAGCATGACAACGAGCTTGTTGAGACGCTTACCGAAAGCATAAAACAGATTGATAAGTTAACCGCCTCACACAAAGAGATGATTACTCAGCTTGAGTCCAAAAAGGATGAACAGCAGGCTCAGATTGATGCACTTGAAGTCAAGAAGAGCGAAAAGGTTGAAGCTAAAAACACACTTTCAACATCTCAGTCCGAAGTCAGAGCACTTCAGGTTGAAGCTACAAATCTTCTTAACAGTCTTGATGAGCAGAGTGCCGCTTATAAATCAATGGTTGCGAAGTACGAAAGCGATATAGACGAATTCGATAAAAAGATTGACTCTATTATTGCCGAAGCGACTGCTAAGGCAAATGCCGCGAAGACATCAAGTTCTTCCGGTTCCTCGAGTACGACTTCCAATTTTACACCTAAATCCGGATTTATATGGCCGCTGCAGCAGTCCGACGCTTATATTTCATCGGGCTACGGCTACCGTGGTGACCCCGGAACGGGAACATATAAGCTTCACGGCGGTGTTGATACTTGCTGTTACAGCGGCACATCGGGCAAAGCTGTTTCCGCATCCGCTGACGGCACCGTTATTATAGCGACATGGCATTCGTCATACGGCTATTATGTCGGTATTGATCACGGCAACGGTTATGTTACAATTTACGCCCATAACTCATCTCTTGCGGTTTCCGCAGGTCAGACAGTTAAACAGGGGCAGACGATTGCCTATGCAGGTGAAACCGGATATGCATTCGGTGCGCACTGCCACTTTGAAATCCGTGTAAACGGAACAAAAGTAAATCCGACATCCTACACAAGTCCCGGCACTTAATTTCTGCTAAATTTGACAAAATACCCGAAGGCAGGGGAGAGGTTAATTTCTCAATCCTGCATTCGGGCATATTGCTTTATTTTGGAGTGATTATTCTTGTCTAAAAAAATCCCTTTGGGTATTGTAATTGCAATATTTTTTCTTACGGTGGCTGTAACGGTTGCGGTCACCGTTGCCGTATTTTTAAATAAGTATAATGATGTCGTAGAGGATGTGCCCAAACGTGCACAGGTCTATTCAAATCTGTCCGATATTGATGAACTAATTCGTTCGAATTATTATGCCGATGTAGATACAGATACTCTTGACGATAACATAGCAAAAGGGTATGTTGAAGGCTTAAACGATAAATACAGCTATTATATGACTGCCGATGAGTATGCGGAATTTAACAGGCAAACGGATGACAGCCTGACATTTGCAAAGCTCGGCACAGTCGGTTATATGAGAATTTATGCGTTTTATGATAATACGATTGA
>CAVFUV010000220.1:0-3767 GCA_963625735.1 bacterium | reverse complement strand
TCGTAACTGTTAGTTTTTTACGAACTTTATTTGTCCAAAAAACTTGACAGGTTCACAGAAAAACAGAATGCATTCTACATTCTTAATTGTTAAGCTTATCTGTATTCTTTTTTATTGCCAGCCCCGCATACGCCGCCACCACCGCTTCCGTTATCGGCATAGCAAGCCAAATGGAGTCGGCGGAGAAAAAGCGGGGCAAAAACGGATACCACAAACGCCGCTTTTGGCTTCATGACCGACTGAAAATAATATGTCGAGAAAATGTTAAACGGCAAAAGCAGGAATGATACCGAATAAGTGCGTACAATCGCCGGTGCGGTTTTCAGAATATTTTCGGTCGGCGTCATAAAAATGCGAATATAAAGATTCGGACACGCCAGGCTCAGAGCTGTCCAGAACACTCCGAAAACCGCTGTTGTAAGCAGGGCAAGACGGAGTGTTTTTTTTTATTCTGTCGCCGTTGCCCGCCCCGAAGTTCGTCGAGATAATCGGCTGAGACGCCTGCCCGACACTGTACGCACAGCACTGAACAAAGGTTGACACCTGTATGACAGGTCCGTAAATCGCCAGTGCGTCCGAACCGAGATATTTCATTATCTGACGGTTAAACAGAACAGTCAGAATGCCCATTGCGACATCGATAAAAAATGATGAAAAGCCCGTGACGGTAATTTCCTTGAGCTTTATAAAAAGTCCGTGCGGTTTTATAAGTCGGAGCGTATTTTTGCGGCGTACAAAGTGCGTCATCATCACGACAAACGAAATGCACGAGCCGATTGCAGTCGCAAGTCCCGCACCGTAAATGCCCATATCGCATGGAAAGACAAATATATAATCGCCGAACACATTGAAAATGCCGCCGGACAACACACCTGCCGTCGCAAGCGTCGGGTTGTTGTCGTTGCGAAGAAACGATGCCAGCATCTGATTGAAAAGAAACAGCGGGAATACATATTTTATAGGCCGCACATAATCATGTGCAAGCGAAAGAAGAGAGTCATCCGCACCGAAAAATCTGAGTATCGGCTCTTCGAAGAGCATTATGCCAATCCACGCAAAAACGGACAGAATAACCGAGCCTATGACAGCCGAAGTAAAATATTCGTTCTCGTCGCAGTCCTTTTTCTCACTTCCCCTCTTTGTGCTGAAAATGACACTGCCGCCGATGCCCATAAGAAGCCCCAGACTGTATATAATGTTCCACACAGGTGCGACGACCGCCAGGGCCGCCGTGCCGTCGGGCCCCTGATATTGACCGACCATGGCGACATCCACAATGGAATAAATCGAGCTTATAACGGCACTTCCGAACGCCGCCGACAGATATCTGAAATAGAGAGATTTTATTTTTCCGTTTAACAGATCCATTTGATTCAGCCTCCGATAAATTAAAAAGCCGGACAGGAAACAGACATCTCAGTCTGTCTCTTGTCCGGCTGTTGTTTCTGTGAGCAACTCGCCCTCCGAGCTATGACGCATTATATACCATAGAAAATCATATGTCAAGAAGAAAATCAGACGGGTTTGAGTGCCGCTTCAATTATTCTGACGGGCATATCCTTATAGAAATCATCCCTTGCGATGTGGCTCTGTTCATGAATAAGACTTGCCCTTTTCTGCTCATCGGAGAGAGCTGTGTTGATATAGATATTATAGTCTCCTTCTTCGTCGGGCATGGTGAACGCCCGCACTGCGGTGGGCAGAGTGACAAAGCGTACAAAAACTTCATTCATAAGCTGTTAACCTCCGTTTTTGCCGGCGACAAGCACGTCCGCCAGCTTAATAATGGTATCAAGGTCTTCGGGGCTTGCCTTGCACGACAGGTCAAACAGAAGCTTGCGTTTTCTGAAAAGCTCCTCCTGCATGTCGTCCGTCGAATCGGAGCCCGGTTCACTGTCAATAAAAAACGAAGTCGGCACACCGAAATACTCCGCTATTTTATTGAGTGTCGAGACCGAGAGCTGTTTTGTGCGTCCTTTTTTAAGCTCCGTAAAAGTCGAACTTCGTACACCGATCCCCGCCGCAAGCGCGGAAAAGGTGACACCTCTGCCATCGCAAAGCTCCTTGATTTTTCCGTATGTATCCATCATTCCACCGCCGATAAATTTGCTCTTGACAAATACAGAAATCTGTAATATCATAAAGACAAGCCTTACAGAAAACTGTAAATATCCGTCGAACTTTTGTTCACAAGTCTTATTTTATTACAGAATTTGCAAATTGTCAATAATTTTTTTTGAAAAACAGACGATTTGAGGGAGAAAATAAATTCAGAAAGCTGTACAATTTATATTGTGAAGCGTCCGGTGGCCAGTGGACAGTATCCAGTATCCGGTGGCCAGTGGGAAAACGCCCCGTGAAGGGGTCGGGGGCCGGGGAACTAAGAAAGGCACTATGTGCCTTGGATTATAAGCCGGTGTAAATTTTTTAACCTAAAAGGAGAAATATTATGAACAAGCCGATTGAAGCGTCAATTAAATGTCCGTTCTATTCCGCGGAAAACAAGGATTATATCTGTTGTGAGGGGATAATCGCGGGCACGTGCATGACAACCCGTTTTGCGACAAAGCAGACCAAAAAAGAGCATCTCAAAAACAACTGTTTTCTTGTTGACGGCGGCAATTGCCCGATGGCGAAAAATCTTTTCGCGAAATACGGTCAGCTTGACCTGCTCCGTGACAGAAAATGATTTTTGCGAAAATACACAAAACAAAGAGGCAAAAATGAGCGAATTTTTTTCGACTGAAATTCATTTTCTCTTGTAATTTTTTTCATATGACTTTATAATAGCTCTTAAGTATTATTATTTGCTTTATAACAGGTGTTAGATATATATGAAAAAAAACCGGGGGCTTGATTTCGCGTCAAAGCCGAAGCAGAAAAAAGCGACCGGCACCATCGCTCTTATTGTCATCGGAGTGCTTATTTTAGGTGCGCTGTCGTTTGTGGTCATACTCGCAAAGAATGATTTTGATATAAATAAATTTATCGGAAAAAGGGACGACGAATCCACAACGGCGGATGAAAACACAACATCCCCTGAGGACGTTTCGGAGTCCGCTCCGGCGTTTTCGGATACCGAAGCTGTAAACTTTCTGTTCCTGTGCAAAAACGACACGGATCTGTCCTTCTGTTCGATTATTTCTGTGTCGGTCAAGGAGAATAATGTGAAGGTCAAGGGTATTCCGACCGATTATTCATTTGATACGGCAGACGGCAATCAGACACTGTCGGAGCTTTACAGGCTTAAGGGCGTGTCAGCAGTCAGGGAGCAGTTTGCGAATAAGGGAATTGCCATAGACAGATATGTTCTGGCGAGCGAATCGGCATTCAAGCAGATTCTCGGCAAGCTCGGAACAACCGTTATAAATGTGCCGCGTGACACGGAATTTGTCGACGGAGAAATAAAATATACATTCTCCGCAGGCGAAAACGAGATGACGGCGGACAATATTCTCAAGTACATAAAATTCGCGGATACCGGCGACAGCTCGGCAACTACTCAGGCCGCCGCCGAAGCCGCTGTCATAGAACAGCATATGACTTATACGAATTTCGCAAAGGGCGACACGTTTTTCTCGACGCTTATAAATCAGGTTGAAACGGATATATCGGCGTTTGACTACACGGGCAAAAACGAGGAAATCAAGGCGTTTCTGCTTGCCGAACCGAGTGTTACCCCTATCGGGTGAGTGTGGAGTTTGGAGTGTGGTGGACCTGTATAATAAAAGTGTACATTTGAAGTTCGTAATGATATAATGCAAATA
>CAVFUV010000219.1:0-3773 GCA_963625735.1 bacterium | reverse complement strand
CGATAACCGCGTACCCCGAAACCAAAGCGGAAAATCATCTGATTACAGAATATATAGAAAACAGTCCGCTGAAGTTCAAACGCGTTATCAGGAAATAAAAAATCAAAGGAGTTTTAGAAAATGACAAACGAAGAATTAAATGCCGCTCTGTACCAAAAGATGTTTGCAGAGCAGGAAAAATACCGAGACCGACTGCTCAGTATGTCACCCGAAGAAATTCTGCACCACAGCTACGAATATACCGTGCGTGAGGATATCCTCATTTCAATGGAATATAACGATCTGACGGATAAGCAGTGCAAGGCCCTTCTAAAGTCCCCTTGCCCGCTTGCGGATGTGTTCAAGGACTTTGAAAAGCGTGAAACCGATCATATGGAGAATATCCGCGATACCATTGCCTGCCGAGCCAACGCCGTTATCCGTGCGGACTTTATCAGAGAACAGAGAGACGCGAGGTGACGACATGGGATATATAGAAGCGGCAGACATTCAAAAGGCAAAGGAGATGGATCTCTTGACCTATCTCAGAAACTATGAGCCGCAGGAGCTTGTGCATGTATCGGGCAGCACATACTGCACCAAAGAGCATGATTCGCTCAGAATCAGCAACGGCAAGTGGTGCTGGTTCTCGCAGGGCATCGGCGGCAGGTCGGCACTGGACTATCTCATAAAGGTAAAAGGGCTTTCTTTTACGCAGGCGGTCGAGAATATACTCGGCTATACGGCGGTAAAGGAGCCCGTTTTTTATCGGTCAAAAGAGAAGAAACCGACAAAGCTGTTAATTCCGAAGCTGTCAGAATCAACACAAAATGTTGAGCGATATCTGGAGAGCCGAGGTATTCACAGAATCATTATCCGATACTGTATCGAGCACAAGCTGCTCTTTGAATCGGAGAATTATCACAACGCGGTCTTTATCGGATACGACAGGGACGGTAACGCCCGATACGGTTCACTCAGAAGCACTGTCGGCACATACAAAAGCGATCTTACCGGCAGTGACAAGCACTTTTCCTTTTCACTTGAAGGCAATTCCAAAGCCGAAGAGGTTCATGTGTTCGAGTCGGCAATTGACCTTTTAAGCTTTGCGACACTGGAGCTTTTTGCGGGTCGTAACTGGCAGCAGGAGGCACTTCTCTCTTTAGCGGGTGTCTACCGCACAAAACGAGAAAATGTTGTGCCGGTCGCTCTGAGCCGATATCTTGATGAGCACCAGCATATCAAAACAATTCATCTTCATCTTGATAACGATGAGGTCGGTCGAGGTGCGGTAGCCGGTATTATCGGCGGCTTGCAGGGCAAATATCTTGTGCTCGATGAGCCGCCAAACTGCGGTAAGGATGTAAATGACGAGCTTAAAATCCGTGTCGGGATTATGAGGCAGAATAAGGAGGCGGAAAGATAATGAATATCGCAATTTATCAGATTAATACAAGCCGTGACAATAACAATGCGGCGTTCCTGAGCCTTGAGGGGCTGGAGCACATTCACGGTTCAAACAAGATTGACAGTGAGATTTACGACAGAGTTTTCGAGGGTGATGTAGACTGCAACGACCTTGAAGATGTGTATCGCATGTTTAATGTCAACAAGCCGGACGGTTACAGAGGCAGATCTCTGTCCGTGTCGGATGTTGTCGAAATCATCAAGGGCGATATCGAGGCGTATTACCCATTCTGTGAGGAGGTCTGCATTGTATGCAACGATGAAGGCAAGTTTAACGGCAACGCTCCAAACCGTGCGGTTTACGGTGAGGATAAGCAGATGCTCGACATCATTTTCGGCACCTTCTTTATCTGTGACTGCAAAGGCGAAAACTTCGGCTCACTTAACAAAGAACAGCAGGAACGATACAAAAAGCAGTTTGAAAATCCCGAGCATTTCTTTCGTGTCGGCGGCGAAATTAAGGCGGTGCCGTATAAGCCTATGCAGGATAGAGAACGCTGACGGAGGTGAAAAAGTGAAAATCATAAACAATGAATTTATCATTGGAATCGACAGCGGCTACGGCAATATTAAGACGGCAAACTGCTGCTTTCCCGCTTGCGTTGTCTGCTATGATTCAGAGCCGGTATTCAAGGAAAATCTGCTCGTCTTTGACGGCAGGTATTACCTCATCGGTGAGGGCCACAAGGAATTTCTCGCGGATAAAACGAAGGATATTGACTACTATGTTCTCGCTCTTGCGGCTATTGCCCGAGAGATGAATATCCGAAAGATAACAAACGGCAAGGTACGAATTGCGGCGGGTCTCCCTCTCACATGGGTCAGCGGTCAACGTAGTGGCTTTCGGGAGTATCTCATGCAGAACAAAGTCGTCGATTTCAGCTTCCGTGGCGTCTCCTACCACATTGAGATTGTCGGTGTGGATATCTTTCCGCAGGGCTTTGCGGCGGTAGCGGACAGTCTCTCGGAGTTTACCGGAGTTAATATGCTTTGCGATATCGGCAACGGCACAATGAATATCATGTTCATTAACGATAAAAAGCCTGTATCAGGCAATATGTTCACCGAGAAATACGGCACCCATCAATGCCTTTTGGCAGTTCGTGAGAATGTCATGCGGGTTCATCACACAGCGGTGGACGAGGCGATTATCAACCGAGTGTTTCGCTTCGGCACTGCGGATATCAACGAGAAGTATCTCAAGACGATTACGGACACAGCAAAGGAATATGTCGCCGGCATCTTTCAGCGGCTTCGTGAGCATGAATATAATCCCGAGCTTATGCGGCTCTATGTGCTCGGCGGCGGCAGCTGCCTGATTCGCAACTTCGGTGTTTATGACAAAACCAAGGTCACAATCAATGATGATATCTGTGCAACGGCAAAGGGATATGAGTATCTGGCTCAAATCAACCTTCTCAAGAACGGAGGAATTGTATGAACTCAAAACGAATATCCTTGAGGTTTAATCTCGACTGTCGTGATGATCTTGCGGCGTGGGAATACCTGCACAAGCTGAAGGCGGAATCAATAAACAAAGAAATCATCTCAATGATTAACGCTTCGCGGCAGAATGATAATCTGCGAGACCTTTTGAGGCAGACAATCACTGTAGCAATGCAGGGCATGGCATTACAACCGGTTTCTCCGAAGGAAGAAATCAGTGAAAACGATATGACGGCTCTTGATTTTATCAACAGCTTCTGACGGCATCAATTTTGATGCCGCTTTTTTAATGCAAAATTTCAGAGTGGCATCAATTTTAATGCCACACGCCGAAGGAAGGTGAAACAGTATGGAAAATGAAAAGCGAGCATTGTCATGGCAGGAATTTCTCGATTCCGGCTTTGACGGCAGGGCTTATGAATTTCCCGATTTTGAAGGGACATTTGAGGCGACTATCGCCTGCAAGCGTTGGAACAAGAGCAAAAATCTCTTGGTTTACCTCGATCTTGACAACGGAATGAAGGTTATCACTGCAACATGGAACAAAGATAACTTCTTCGGACTTGCGGATATGCCGGTCGGAAGCAGGGTCAGTGTTAGATTTAAAACCGCTGTCACATCGGGAAAAACGTATTTGAATTACGCAGAACAAATATAAGCAGGGGTTAGCGGCATTGTCTTAGCAAGCAACGAATCTGTCCGTACAGATTCAGCTTGTCAGTGGGCAATGCCCCTGAAACCCCTTGTGCAGAAAGGATGAGTTAGATTTTGAGAAAAAGAAATTGCAGAATAGAAGTCTGTTTTAATAAGGATGAAATGTCCGCACTCGCAAAGAAAGCGAAAAAGTGCGGTATGTCTATCGGCGGATTTATCCGTCACAG
>CAVFUV010000218.1:2361-3813 GCA_963625735.1 bacterium | reverse complement strand
AGATATGGGAGATTTTTCGGCGAGAAACCAATACTTCGTTGTCAGTGCGTGGCTTACTGCCGGGTGTTTTTTTTGATGCAAATGCCAAAAAAAACTGTTGTCGGAATAATCACAATTGTGTAAAATATTTTAGTAATTTACTTGACTAAAGCGATAAAGTGTGATATACTCCCGTTAAACAATTTCAGCTGATTATTTTAAACCGATAAAAATCGATTCAGGGAGGCTTTGTATGGTAAAGGATATCTATTCGGTTCTTCGCAGTGAAGAACGGGCTGTGCTTACTCTTCGCAGCTTGTATGAGCGTTACGGCTACAAAAAATACAAGATGAACAAATTTGAGCATTATGATCTGTACAGTGACAACAAGAGCTTTTTGCCGGGGGAAAGTATAGTTACATTTACAGACCCCAAGGGCAAGCTTTTGGCACTCAAGCCCGATATGACGCTGTCAATAGTAAAAAACGCACCCGATGATTTTTCTGTACCGCATAAGGTTTATTACAGCGAGAATGTTTACAGAGCCCAGTATCCCGACAGCGGCATACGCGAGATAATGCAGGTCGGAATAGAATATATCGGCAAAATGGACATCTACGCCGAAACAGAGGTGTTGACATTGGCATGCAGAAGCCTGAGTGAAATTTCCGACAATTTCATTATAGGCATATCGCATCTCGGCATATTAACGGCACTCTATGACGCGTCCGGTCTGCCGGACACTGCGAATGTCAAGAAAAAGATTTTCCGCTGCATCGCGAATAAAAACGTGCACGAGCTTTCGGCAATATGTGAAAAATACAATATCGGCAGCGACTTTACAAAACGATTCCGCTCTCTGGCGAAGCTCTACGGCACACCCGATAAAACGCATAACGAGCTTGCCGAAGCAGTCAAAGGATGTCCTGCCGCGATAAATGCAGCAAAGGAGCTTGAAGATATATGCGCGGTTCTGAAAAATGAAGGTTACGGCGAAAACACGGCTATTGACTTCTCAATTACAAATGACATGGACTATTATAACGGAATAACTTTTCTGGGGTTCATAGACGGCATACCGCAGAGTGTATTATCGGGCGGACGCTATGATTCACTTGTAAAAAAACTCGGCAAAAACGCGGGGGCGGTTGGTTTCGCTGTTTACCCCGACAGGCTCGAAAAGCTGTTTTCGAAAAACGAGGACAGCTCCCATGACGACACCGTATATCTTGTATACGGAAATGAATCCCCCGACAGAGTGCTCAGCCGTGCGGATCTTCTGTCTGTTGCGGGACACAGGGTTGTGTGTGTTAAAGAAATGCCCGATGACAAAAGTCTGCACACCGTTAAAATGTGAGGATAACAGCATGAAAAAAACACTTAATATAGCTCTTCCGAAAGGCAGACTCGGAGAAAAAGCATACGCGATATTTGAGAATATCGGATACGGCTGTCCCGAAATTCACGAGGATA
>CAVFUV010000218.1:0-2351 GCA_963625735.1 bacterium | reverse complement strand
AACGCGGTAAGATACTTCTGGGCAAAACCGTCGGATGTCGCGATTTACGTTGAACGTGGTGCGGCGGATGTCGGCATTGTCGGCAAGGATATTCTTCTTGAAGGCGGACAGGATGTATACGAACTGCTCGATCTCAAAATGGGCATTTGCCGCATGGCTGTCGCGGGCATCGCCGGAAAACGCCCGGACGAAGAAAAAACCATACGTGTCGCAACAAAATTCCCGGGAATCGCCAAAGAATATTTTGACAAAAAAGGGCTCGACATAGAAATAATAAAGCTCAACGGGTCAATTGAAATCGCTCCGCTGCTTAACCTGAGCGACGTTATTGTTGATATTGTGGAGACCGGAAAAACTCTTTATGAAAACGGTCTTGAACCGTATGAGACGGTTTTGCCGATAAGCGCGCGGCTTATCGCGAACAAGGCAAGCTATAAATTCAAATCGGCTGAAATTGATGAAATGTGCAAAAGAATAGTTCTTGTCACAGATAAAATCACTGCACAGGGCTAAAGAAAGGATAATCGGAATATGATACGCATAATGGATTACGCAAGCTGCGGCGATGATATTTTTATAAGAGATGAACTTTACACGGATGATGTCGGTGATGCTGTCGCCGAAATTATACGCAATGTCAGAACCCGCGGTGATGAGGCTCTTTTTGAATACAGCAGACGTTTTGACAGAGCGGAGCTTAAAAGCATTGAGGTCGACCGAGATGAAATAAAATCGGCTTATGAAAATATTGACAGCAACTTCGCAAAAGTGCTTGTACAGGCAAAAAACAATATATACGCATTCCATGAAAATCAAAAAAGATGCGGTTTCGCGATAACAGGTGACGGCGGCAGTGTAATGGGACAGAGGGTAATTCCGCTTGAAAGAGTCGGAATTTATGTTCCCGGAGGCACGGCGGCTTATCCTTCATCTGTGCTTATGAACTGCATACCTGCAAAAATAGCCGGAGTTGACGAAGTTATAATGGTAACGCCGCCTTCCGAAAATGGCAAGGTTTCCGAGGCCATTTTAGCGGCGGCATATGTCGCAGGAGTTGACAGACTGTTCGCAATCGGCGGAGCACAGGCAGTGGCCGCACTCGCATACGGCACTGAAAGCGTACCGAAGGTAGATAAAATCGTCGGTCCGGGCAACAGATTTGTCGCGGAAGCGAAAAAACAGGTATTCGGAAAAGTCGCGATAGATATGATTGCGGGTCCCAGTGAAATACTTGTCATAGCAGACGGTGCGTCCGACCCCAAAAACGTAGCTGCGGACCTGCTCTCACAGGCGGAACATGACAGAAACGCCACAGCCGTTCTGGTGACAGACAGTTATGCTCTCGCGAACAGTGTAAGAGATGAGCTTGAAAAGCAGATACCTCTGTTGCCACGTGCCGAAATAGCCCGTGAATCAATCGAAAAAAACGGAAGAATAATAGTTGCCGACTCTCTTGACAGCGCTGTTGAGATATCAAACAGACTTGCCCCGGAGCATCTTGAAATCTGCACTGACGAGCCGTTCGGTTTTCTTGATAAAATCAGAAATGCCGGCAGTGTATTTCTCGGAAGATACTGTCCCGAGGCACTCGGCGACTACATGGCAGGTCCAAATCATACTCTTCCCACAAGCGGCACGGCAAGATTTTCGAGTCCGCTGTCGGTTGATGACTTTGTAAAAAAATCCCAGTTTTCATACTTTACGAAACAGTCACTTGAACCGCTTTATAAAAGTGTGGCACTGTTTGCCCGCAAAGAAGGGTTAAACGCTCACGCAAGAAGCGCAGAAATAAGATTTGAAGGAGACGACAACAAGTGAGCCGATTTTTAAGCGAAAGACTTGACAAAATGGAAGCCTATGTCCCCGGCGAACAGCCGAGAGACAGAAAATATATAAAGCTGAATACAAACGAGTCGCCTTTTCCTCCGTGTCCCGGTGTGATAAAAGCCATAAACGAACAGGAAGTGTCACTCTTAAATCTCTATCCTGACCCGACCTGCTCCGTATTGAAGAAAAAGATTGCCGAGGTCTATGGCTTTGACAGCGATAATGTATTTATATCAAACGGATCGGATGATATTCTCAATTTTGCGTTTCTCGCCTTCTGCGATGGCGGCAAGGGAATGGCATTTGCCGATATAACATACGGATTTTATCCCGTTTTCGCTCAGCTTTACGGAATAGAAACAAAAGAAATTCCGTTAAAGGACAATTTTGAGCTTGACTGCAGGGCATTTAAAAACCTCGGCATGAATGCGGTTATAGCTAATCCGAATGCTCCCACCGGGCTGCCGATTGATTTGGATGACTTAAGACGCATTCTCGAAACAAACCGTGAAAGCGTTATAATC
>CAVFUV010000217.1:0-3832 GCA_963625735.1 bacterium | reverse complement strand
CGACTACATATACTGTTGACGGTGAGACAATATATCCCAACAACTGGGAGCATAGCAAAATCAGAGAATGGCTTAACGGCGATTTCTATAAAACAGCTTTTGACGAGAATGAAAAAACCGCAATAGTCGCAACAACACTTGACAATTCTTCTCTGTATTCGAAATATGACAGCAATTCAACCACCGATAGTGTATGGCTTTTGAGTTATTGGGATGCAAATAACGGTTCTTACGGATTCAAAACGGATAACGACAGAATAGCAAGCCGTTCGGGTTATGCAAATGCCCGCGGAGCGAGAACTTATTGGCGTCTGCGCACCGCCGGAAACGATAGCTACTACACGTGCAATGTGGTCAGCACCGGCAACGTCTACAACTACTACTACGGCGTCTACAATTCAGATGTTGGTATCCGTCCTGCTTTGACCACCCATCTGAAATCTGATATCTCTCCATCCTGCGTTCATACCTACAAGTACGAGACAGTCTCACCTACGTGCAGCGAGAAGGGCTACAAACTGTACACCTGCACAAAATGCGGTGCAACCCGCAAAGACGAGTATACCTCAGAGACTGTGGAACACATTATCGCGGGCGGAGCCCGCGCGAATTCCGAGGGCAAAATCACAGCATCCTGTGAATGGTGCGGCAAAATTACCGAACCCACAAATCTGACGATTTTTAAGAATTTCGGAACATATCCCCAGAGTGAAGTTACCGACACGTCACTCAGGGAAGCACTTAATGCCGCCGCAGGTTCACCGGACACATGGACAAGCTTTGATTACTATGTTTCGGGTGAAAGATCTGATTATATGAAATATACCGATATCGAATTAAACGGCGAAAAATTCCGCGGTATATATTTTACGGCGTACCGCCCGTACTATACGACAAATTCAGGTACAGCTGACAACTCCTATCAGGACGATAACGGCTATTATACGTCTTCTGTTTATTGGTTCAGATTTGAGCCTTTAAGCTGGAAAGTTAAAAGCTATGATGCCGATACAGGTACGGCTTACATTTACACTGAAAACATAATTGATTCTCAGGAATTTTATCCGTCCTCATCGTCACATACCGAAAACGGCACATCAGTAAATGCCAATAATTATGAATACAGCACAATTCGCTCATGGCTGAATGACAATTTTTATGCTGTTGCTTTCTGTGACAATGAAAAATCCGCTATAATAGAGTGTGACGGCGATAATGTATATCTGCCCTCCGAATTGTTAAACGGCAATGTTTCAGGTAACGACTATGCAAAATCGCAGGGACTCAAAGGCTCCGAGTGGCGTTTGCAGACAACCGGAAAACAGAGTAATCTTAATGCGGTTTCAACAAGAAGCACGAGTTACGGTTATGTTTACAATACTTCTTACGGTATTCGTCCCGAGCTTAAAGTTAATGTAATTAACATGTTCTGCGATCACAGCTTTGTGTCCGAGAAAACCTATGAACCTACCTGCTTGTCAGAGGGGTATACCGCCCGTCTTTGTGAAAAATGCGGCAGATACATAAAGAGCGATGTAAAGTCCGCTCTCGGTCATACCTCCGACGGCACACAGAAAATAATTGAAGCGACCTGCACCGAACAGGGGTATACTGTCTATAAGTGTGCGTCGTGCGGCACCGAATATTACGGCGAGTATACAAAGGCTCACGGCCACAAATTCAGCGGAGAAGAGCGTGATAACGGCAACGGTACCGTATCATTTAAATGCATTTACTGCGATGAGTATGGTGCCACAAAAAGAATCGAAGAGCCGTCTACCGATCCTGTGGTACCTACCGACCCCGTTGCGCCAACTGACCCCGTTATACCAACCGACCATCCTGTAGAACCGGAAACCGAAGAGCAGTCTACCGAACATCAATTCGGTTCTTATGCCGAAATTATCACTCCCTCATGTGTTGAACAGGGCGTGAAAATAAAGATCTGCCCGCTTTGCGGCGAAATTGTTGTAGAAAAACTTGCAACTGTCGCACATAACGATGCGGATAATGACGGTGCATGTGATGTCTGCGGTATAAAAATGTCAACTGATGATGTTGATGATACCGAAGAAGACAATACAGCACTTGGTAAAATCAAGAAATTTATCAATAACCTTTTTAACAGTATAAAGAAAATGTTTGCAAAGCTTTTCAGGATAAGCAACGATGAATAATTTCGTCTCATAAAAACCCGCCGTCGGTCGAGATTTTCGATCGGCGGCGGTTTTGTGTTTATGCTGTTCTATTAAAGAAACTTGTTTACCGGCGGAAATTACGCATTACGCATTCATAATTGCCGCATTATTTCAGTGCGTTAATTTCCTCAATCGCACCCTTTAGATACCCCGGCACAAGTGTATCCTTTCCGCCTTTGAGCATCGGTTCAAGCAGAACACGCTTTATGTCGTTGCCGCCCTGAACACGTGCGAAAAGGGACGTGAGCAGCTCTTTTTTCGGCGGATTTCTGAGCGGTTCAATGTTTTTCAGTTCTATTTTAATATAGTCTTCTGTCGGGGCTATATCGCTGACGGTGACTTTTATTGTCCTGTCCTTTGTGATTTGGGCTTTTACGCTTTCAAAATTAATGAGGACTTCAATCTTTTCGGCATCTGCAATATCCCTGAAATATATATTAAATGTACGCTTTTCGGGAACAACCGAGCTGTCGCCCTGAATCTGAAAAATCGCGAATGTAATGTTGTCGTCTTCTTCGACTACAAATATCGGAGTAAGACAGTAAGCTCCGTTCTTGAAGTTGTTCGTTTTGCCGTCGTCCTCGTAAAGATTGATATTGCCGGTGCCCCTGTAAACAAGAATGTCATATTCCTTCGGGTTTTCCGTTGAATTGCCTATGTTTTCGGGGTACAGCGGAATAATAGCCCCTTCTTTCGCAAGTACAGGAATGCTCTCTTCATCTCTGTAAAGGCGAAGCTTTTGTTTGCCCTCATATATTCGCCCCGTAAAAATATCCGTGTATCTGCCTTCGGGGATAAAGCAATCCGTGCCGGCAAGCTCGGTGCGAGGGTCGATTTTTTCCGTTATCGGGCATACAATAAGCTCTGAGCCGAACATATATTCATTCGGAACATTGTACGCTTCTTTTTCGTGCGGATATTTATAATACATCGGACGCACAAGCGGCAGTCCGTACTCGTGTGTCAGATAGTTCATGTGATAGATATACGGAATAAGCCTGTGTCTGAGTCTTAAAGCCTTTGTCGCACCCTCTCTTGCAAATGTTCGGTACATCCACGGCTCCTTGCCCATAAACTCGTTTGACGTGGAGTGAAGCCGCATAACAGGGGAGAACACGCCGTACTGAACCCACCTGAGATACAGTTCATCATCACGAATGCCGAATGTGTGACCGCCTATATCATGGCTCCACCATGTGTATCCGATATTTGACGCGGTCGAAGTGAAATACGGCTGGAAGTTCAGCGACGCCCATGTCATAAACGTATCGCCCGAAAAGCCGATAGGATACCTGTGAGCACCCGCGCCGCAGAAACGCGAGAGTATAAGCCCTCTCTTTTCGTCGCTGTCGTTGTCTTTATAATGATAGTAGTTTAACGCAGTCAGCGGATCAAGCCCCGGCACGTCGGAATTTTTGCCCTGCTGCCAGTCTATCCACCAGAAATCAACACCCTTTTCTTCGTGCGGATGATGAAGGTACTTAAAATAACCCTCTATAAATCTGTCGTCCGACAAATCGAAGGGGATAACCTCTTTTTTTGAAGGGTCCTTGCCGCAGAATCTGCAGAAATTTTCATATTCCGTTTCAAAAAATCTGCATCCGCCTGCGGGGTGAAGGTTCATTGTAACGTGA
>CAVFUV010000216.1:0-3854 GCA_963625735.1 bacterium | reverse complement strand
GACATTATACCCGGATGTCGAAAACTCCACACTCCACTCTCCAAACTCCACTCTCCACTCTCGAGCAACCGCTCCTTGCTAACTTTTTTATCCAAGCTCCGGCACATCAACAAACTCAACTACCGCCCTCTTATACCCTTCTGTTTCAAGCACGGTTATTTCGTTTTCGCCCTGTTTAAGAAGCGGAGCGGGGATATAGCATGTGTGCTGAGGACCCTCGCACCAGTATCTTGAAAGGCAGAAGCCGTTTATCCACACGACACCCTTTTTGAAGGCGTCAAGGCGAATAAACGTATCCTTCGGCGCGTCGGCTATGTTAAGCGTACCCTTAAGGAAAACAGGACGCTTTTCGTATTTGAGCTTTTTCGGCTCTTCATAAACAAGCTTTTCGAGATTGTCAAGCGGCAGTGTATACGCCTTCCAGTGCGATATAAACTGCTGTCCCAGACGCACTCCGCCTATGATACCCTTCTGATCCCACAGATACTGACCGTAGTTTGTTCTGCCCATATTTTCAACAAGAATTTTTATCTCACATCCGCCTGCGGGTACGGCAAATGAAACTTTAGGCTTTTTGTCGTTTCTGTAAACAATGCCCTCGAATTTGTCATCGACAAAAACATACGCTCTGTCATGAACGGTCATATTAAGGTCAGCTTTTTCTTTGGGACCCTTGACAAAAGCCTTGTAAACAATATAGCCGTAGCCCTGATTGAGCTTTTCCATAGGCACGGGCTGAATTATATCAACGCCCTTTGAAAGCACCTCGAGATTGTCAAACAAATCCGCTTTTTCGGTAAGAGCAACTTCACCGTATGCGGCGGTTTCGGGCTGACTTACTTCAATACCCTCATTTATGAACCCGTGCTTTGCGAGAACCTCTTTCATGGCAAAGTATTTTTCGCTCATATAGCCGTATTCGTTTATGGGGGCGTCGTCGTCATAGCTGTTGACGGTGGGCTGATATTCGTCGTCAGTGCAGTTCGCGCCGTTCCAAAAACCGAAGTTTGTGCCGCCGTGTGTCATATATACGGACACACTGCCGTTGTTCTCGAATATTTCATCAAGACACTTTGCGGCCTCCTGAGGATTGCGGGCGTGATGCTTCTCTGTCCAGTGATCAAACCAGCCGTTCCAGTATTCGGCACACATCAAAGGGCCTGTCTTCTGAAATTTGCGGAGGTTTTTGAATGCGTTTGCGGCTCTCGAACCAAAATTGCATGTTGCGTGAATTTCGGGAACCGTGCCGCCCGAAAGCATGAAATCGGCATCCCCGTCGGAGGTGAACAGAATCGAAGAAATACCTCTGTTTCGAAGTCCTTCAGCCAGATATCTTATATAGACGCTGTCATTGCCGTAGCTGCCGTATTCATTCTCAACCTGAACCATAATGACATTGCCGCCGCATGCTGTCTGATGCACGGCGATAATCGGCACAACCGCGTCAAAAAATCTGTCAACCTTTTCAAGGTATGTTTTATCCATACATCTGAGTGACATATTGTCATATTTAAGAAGCCACCACGGAAAACCGCCGAACTCCCACTCGGAGCAGATATAAGGACCGGGACGCACTATGGCGTACATACCAAGTTCTTCAATCAGCTCAAGGTATGCACCGAGATCGAGATTGCCCGAGAAGTCGAATACGCCCTCCTCTTTTTCGTGCATATTCCACGCGACATATGTTTCAACCGTGTTAAAACCGCAGGCCTTAATTTTAAGCAGTCTGTCTCTCCAGTATTCACGGGGTACTCTGAAATAATGCATTGCTCCGGACACTATCCTGAACGGCTGTCCCTCGCACATAAATTCGTTGCCTTCGATTGTAATTTTTTTCATTTCGGTTTCCTTCCTCTTTCAGCTTTTGCTTTTTGTAAGAACACACAGAACATATCCGTCTGTCTTGTGATATTCATGCACCGCCACCGTAAAAAACGGATCGGAGCATATTATTTTGTCGGTGCTTATGTCAAAATCGGCATATCTGAAGTCTGTCTTTATCGCTCTGCCGCTCGCCTTGAAATAGGCGTCCTTAAGCGATTTATAAAGGGCGAAGCGTTCGATAACTTCCGGCTCGTCGCACGTTTTTCTGCATACGTTCTCGGTAAAAGAATAAGCTGAAAACGAAAACAGATCACGTATTTCACGGTCGGAGCAAATCTCCTGCACCTCTTTGAATTCAAACGGCTGTATTTTGCACATTCCGATGCCGCAGGTCTGTCTGTCAACGGCACAGCCTATCACATCGCCGTCACTGAGTATGCAGACGACAGCCGAATAGTTGCTTACGACGCTTGATGAATTGGGATTGACAAGAAGATTAAATGAGTATTCCGGTGCACGGAACTCCCTTGCAAGGCACTGCCTCGCGCATATTTCCGCGCAGAACAGAACGGCGCGTTCGTGGGCGTCCTCAAGCTCCAGAAGCTTTTTCTGCCGCACGGGAGTGAGCATCGGATAATATTTTCTTGTCATCTCGTCCGAAAAATCATTTATGTTAAAAAATGCGTACTCCATTTCAATTCTCCGTCTGATAAAGACCTATTATCGCGTTCACTCTGTCCATAACCATATTTTTGAGCTCCTCGGGGGCTTTCACTTTAATCGTATCGCCGTACTGAACTATCCACGACACAAGCCCTTCATTTATAAACACGTCGGCATGGAGCAGAAATCTGTCGCCGTCAATTTTGCGTATGTTTGAATTTTCGCCGAATTTGTCGAATATCTGTTCAAGCCGTTCGTTTTTGCACTCAAGCTCAACAGTCTCGGCAGAACCCGAAAACATATTGAACGCCTTTTTTGTATAGTCGGCGGGGTCGAAGCTGTTTTCGTACGGGCTTACTTCGGACAAATCACGTGCGGGGTCGTCGAGAATTTCAACAACGGACATCCTGTCTATTCTAAGGTTCATCAGATTGTCGTATTTTTCGTTATTCGCGACAAGATAATAGTGATCCTGTGACCAGATGAGCGAATACGGACTTAATATAAATTCACGGATTGATTTTTCGGTTGAAAATCTTTCGCCGATATTGCGTCTGATATAGAGCAGCTTGACTTTTTTCTGTTTTTTTATGGCGGCGTCAAGTGTTTCGATAATATAGTAAATGCGTTCGTTGCCGCATTTGGCACGGGAGTCGACATACACCTGCCGTCTCAGGTCGTCTGCCTGATAAACGCTTAAATACGATTCGATTTTATCTGTCAGTTTTATCGTTTTTGTTTTGCTTATGAAATTCGCCGCCTGAACGGCATCGCACAGAAGTCTTATTTCCGCACGTTCAAAACGGCGTTCACCGACAAAAAATCCCACACGGGGTGTGCGTGTTTTTATGATATCGACACCGTATCTCCCAAGAATGTCAATATCGGTGTAAAGGGATTTTCGTTCACAGACAATGCCGTATTGTTCTTCGAGAATTTCGGCAATTTCCGCGGCATTTAGCACATGATTTTCGTCTGTATATTTTTCGAGAATATCCCTCAAATAAAGCAGCTTGAGTTTTGAATTCTGCTGACCTGCCATAAATTATCCCTTTCCGTATTTTATATTGAAAACACAGGGCGTTTCCTGTATAATTTATTATAGTTGAAAACAACAAATAATTCAACAGCAAAAACAGGAGAAAAAATATGAAAAACATTGATTATTCCGCCGTTAAAATCACGGGCGGCTATTGGCAGAAAAGACAGCAGGTTAACGCCGATGTCACGGCAAAGGCTATTTATGAGCGTTTTGCCGAAACACACAGATTTGACGCGCTTAAATGCGAGTGGAAAGAAGGCGACCCCGATATGCCGCATATTTTCTGGGACTCGGATGTCGCGAAGTGGATTGAAGGCACATC
>CAVFUV010000215.1:0-3872 GCA_963625735.1 bacterium | reverse complement strand
GGCCAGAGACTAAGGAAGGCACGGAGTGCCTTGAATTATATAGCTTCGCAGGAGGAAAAATGAAAGTATTAATAATAAACGGCAGTCCGAGAGTTAACGGAAATACTTCCATAGCTCTTAAGGAAATGCAGAAAATTTTTGAAGCGGAAAATATAGAGTGTGTAACTCTGAATATCGGGAATAAGGACATAAGAGGCTGTATCGCCTGCTGCAAGTGCCGTGATTCAGGCAAATGTGCGTTCGATGACGAAGTAAACGAAGCGGCAAAGCTTTTTGAGGAGTGCGACGGTTTGGTTGTGGGCAGTCCCGTTTACTACGCCGGGGCAAATGCTACGCTTACGGCTTTTCTGGCACGACTGTTTTACAGCTCTCCTTTTGACAAGACAATGAAGGTCGGCTGTGCCGTTGTGGCGGCAAGACGCGGCGGTCTGTCATCGACATTTGACGAGCTTAACAAGTTCTTTACGATTTCGGGAATGCCTGTCGCAAGCGGTCAGTACTGGAACAGTATACACGGCGGCGCTCCCGGGGAAGCAGTACAGGACGCAGAAGGGCTTCAGAGCATGCGTACACTGGCAAGAAATATGGCGTTTCTTATGAAGAGCATAAAGCTCGGAAAAGAAAAATACGGTCTGCCCGAAAAAGAGCCGTTCCAAAAAACAAATTTCATACGACAACTGAAAACTAAATAAAAAAATGCTTGACAACATATGTTTTATCAAGTATAATATTCAGCGTGTCACAGACAGTGACGCGTTATGTGGTGGGTATAGCTCAGTTGGTTAGAGCGCCAGGTTGTGGCCCTGGAGGCCAACGGTTCGAATCCGTTTACCCACCCCATACAAAGTCGCAAGGTCAATAGATTTTGCGGCTTTTTTTAACAGAAAAAAAGAGCTTTGGTTGTGGTTTACGCACTTTGCAAAAACTCCACACTTCACACTCCAAACTCCACACCGCCCATTGGGGAGTCGTCAAGCGGTAAGACACAGCACTTTGACTGCTGTATGCGTGGGTTCGAATCCCGCCTCCCCAGCCAGGAAAAAAGCGTCCCACAGGGACGCTTTTTTCAATGATATCCGTTCTTTACAGAACGGGTGATATACGAAAGAACCCTAAAAGGGTTCTTTCAATGATATCCGTTCCTTGCGGAACGGGTGATATATCTTCGATATGATATCGCACTTCGTGCGGTGATATATGCTTTCAGCATATGAAGAACGGATATTATATCACATTTGCACAGCAAATATATCATACGGCAACGCCGTATATCATATCGCGACAGCGATATATCATTGCAAGAAACCTTACATGGTTTCTTGCTTGTGCCTTCGGCATATGATTGGAACGGATATTATATCACATTTGCGCAGCAAATATATCATACGGCAACGCCGTATATCATATCGCAATAGCGATATATCATTACAGCTGATTTTCTGCGAAGCAATATAATCCAAGGCACACCGTGCCTTCCTCAGTCCCCGGCCACTGACCCCTGGCCCCTGGCCACTTTTACCCATTGCTAATTCTTAATTCTTAATTGTATTTATCATCGAAATATGCTCCGCATAGAACGTTCTGACCTCGTTTTTGACCGTCATACCGCCCTGGAGTGACATATGGTCGCCGTGATAGACAGGCATAACATTCCATATTCCGGGCTCAATATTATCCTCGTCAAAGTCCGTATGTGCCTCACCGAACGGATACATAGCGGAAATTGTGTTTACAAGTCCGTCATTCCGACGCCATTTTTCATCAACGACTATACCGCCGTCCGTTACGCCCGAATAACTGCCGACTCTGACAGAGCAGGGTTCGAAAAGAGCTTCGGTTTTATCTTCCTCGGGCAGATATGTCCCGTCCTCCTGTTCAACGGAAATGTCGCAGGCGTAAGAGAAATAATACACATTCGGCACTGTCTTTATTGTCTTGTTAAGCTCGGCGGCATTGTCAATGTACATATTGTGTTCGGCGCTGTCGTCCTCATCGCGTCCGTCCTGTATCGGCAGACTTGCTATTGTAAGCAGCGTTGCCGTTGAAAGCTCATCGGCAGTCGCGTTTTCATCGTCAAAAATCATCTGCTTTATAGTATACGCGCTTGTGCCGTTGTGGGGTGCCGCAAGTGTTGTAACGGAGTACACCCAATCGCCCTTGCCGCCGGTGAAAAGCTCCGACAGCTCATCTGCCGGTGTCGCCGCAATTTCAGCCTCACTTCCGGTATACAATAAAGACGCAAGCATTCTGACGGTAGCGCCGCCGAAGGAGTGACCGAAAAGATTTATCTTGTAATCGCTGTCCCACGCTTCGACAAGTGCTCTGCCGGTGTAATCCTTGCCGTAGCGGGCATGGCCGCACTGAGTCGAATGGGCAACACCGTAGTCGGTTTTGGTGCCGGTTAGCTGCGCGTAAAGCTCGCACGCTCTGTCCCACGCGCTCGCCGTTGCGGTGACGGAGGCGGAGCGGCTGTCGTATCCTCTCGAGCTGAGATATGTCATAAGATTGCCGCCGAACATACCCCAGTAGGGCACGACCTTATCGGCAAGATTATAGCTGCCCCAACCGGACAGACCGTGAACAAAAATGTTGGTGTAGGACGTTGTCTCGTTTTCGGTGTCGGGAGAAAACTCCGGCATGTTGAAAAACGGCATAAAGAACATAATGAGTGACATCAGCATTGACATTATTCTTGCCAAGGCGGTAACCTTCTTTCATATTTGTTTTTATTTTCGATTAACAGTCGGGGTGAGCCGAATGTTAATTGATTTCGTATCCTCTGAGTGTCGCATCCGTAAATGTCACACCTATCTGCAGTGTGCATATCATGGGCTTGCCGTCGACGGTCATAACGGTGACATCCTCACCTTCGCCGCCGAAGTTGTCGATATATTTATACTCGTATGTAATGCGTCCGAAAAGCTTTTGGACTGTGCCGTCATCGGCGTTTACGGAATACACCGCACGGGTAGTGTCATTTGTGCCGAAGTAGAGCGTACCGTTATAGTATTCGCCGCCCTGAATTTTCTCAATCTTCTGTGAAAAAGTAAGCTCACCCAGAAACTGCATTGTATCAAGGTCATATTTCATAACGGAATTACAGTTGCGTGAATCGCCTGCGTACAGAATACCGTTTTCGCCGTCGGCAACGACCCACGGAATACCTCTGGTGTGTCTGTCGGTTGAGAGCTCATAAAACACGCCGGTGTATTCAAGTGTTTCGGCATCGTATACGGCAATAATCGGGTGCTTCCACACCTTCGAGTCCTCAAGAGCAGCGTATATTTTGCCGTCTGCACAGCTTATGCCGCCGATGTGCTTTATGCCGTAGCTGTCGGCAAGCTCAGAGGGAATAGCCTCGGTGTTTATCGCAAGCACGGTTTTGTTGTCGGATGACACCTTTTCAAGGGCTGATTTTCCGCTGTAAATTATATTTTCGCCGTCGGTTGTCACGCCCTGCGCGCGGACAAGGCTTTCAAGCCCCACAACGCCGCCAAGGTCTGTATACTCCGTTTTGTCGGAATTGAAAAATCCGTTAAGCGTGCCCGTGAGTGTGAGCAGAATGCACATAAGTCCGCAGAAAATTTTGTTGATTGCGTTAATTGCCGTTACCATAATATTTCTCCTTCTTCTTTTATACCAATATGTTAACAGATTTGTTACAGTTCGTCAATAATCTATTTTTTCGCAAAAAAGGGGTCGGCTGCCGGGGATCGGGGGTCGGGGATAAACAAGGAAGTCCTGCGGACAGAATAATTAAGAATTAAGAATTAAGAATGCAAAATCGACAATGCATAATTAAGAATGCATAATGCATTGGACCTGTATAATAAAAGTGTACATTTGAAGTTCGTAATGATATAATGCAAATA
>CAVFUV010000214.1:0-3880 GCA_963625735.1 bacterium | reverse complement strand
TCATTTATGACTACAACGATTTTGTCGAGCAGCTTGGAACAGATGAGAAAAAGCTGAAACTTTACTATCTCTCCGACTGCTGGAACGCTTTCGGCATCGGCGAAAAGAAAATGCACGCTCGTACCGCTGAGGGCGACTATATTCTCCCCATGATGCGTGACGCGATGAATACGATAATTGCGGACAATACGCATCTGACCGAGCGATGTGAAGCGATGCTTGTGTCTCTGAGCAGTGATATCGCGAAGCCGTTAGAGCCGACATTTGAGGAACTCAATCCCCCTCCCGAACCGGAGAAAGAATACCGCTATCATCTCGGTGATACCGTGTTTCTCGGCACACAGGAATATGAGGTGCTGTCTTTCGGTGACGATGAGGTCGTGCTGCTTGATATGCAGTTTCCTCTGTTTCATAAGACATTACCAAAGGACGAATTTGAAAACCGGCTAAAGGAAAATCCGCTGAACGATAAGCTGTTGGAGGTCGTGGCAGAGCATGAAGCCACAGATAACACCACAGAGAGAATAACACTTGATACAGGCAGCAATGCACTTCACTGGATTTACTTCAATCCCGATGCAACCGCCGGCGGGCAGTATGTCAGCGGGGATCTTGATTTCAGCGTATTTGAGGAGCTTGTCGAGCAATACGACATTGCAAACCACCCGGAGAATGCCGGCAAATTCAGAGACGACCTTGAAGAGATGTCCGATCAGTTCTTGGCGGATATCAACACACCGTTTTTTCTTGAAGCGGAAAACGATTATGAATCGAATTTTGATTATGCCGAATTTACGGCGGAAAATCTGCTGAAGATTCACGAGGATATTCTGTCCATTAAAGCGGACCGAGAAGCCGAAAGAGCGACCGACGACTACGAAGCCGAGTTCGGTGCGGACGGAACAAGGCAATTTCGTCCCGATGAGGAGCTTGATGAGCTCCCGATAAGCACGGTTGAGGACGGCAAAGTTGTTACTTACCCCAATGCCGAGGCTTTACTTGACGCTCAGAAAAACACCACAGACCTGACAACTCCGCCACTGATAAAGAGGCCGCAGAGGGTCACACCTCACATGCTTCATCCGGAAATCACTACAGAGTACCGTACCGACTTCAAAATTGAGAATGACAATATCGGCGTCGGCACACCGCTTGAGAGGTTTTATCACAACATTCGGGCAATTCAGCTTCTGAATAAGCTGGAGAATGAAGGCAGGCTGGCAACACCCACCGAACAGCGCGTTCTTGCCGATTATGTCGGCTGGGGCGGTCTCTCGGAATTTTTCAAAGAGGATAATCCACATTATGACGAGCTTAAAAATGTGCTGTCGGAATCGGAATACGAATCCGCAAGAGAGTCAACGCTTACTGCATTCTACACTCCACCCGTTGTTATCAAGGCGGTATACAAAGCCCTTGAAAACATGAACTTCAAGACGGGCAATGTGCTGGAGCCGTCCTGGGTGCACATTGCGACCGATGAGAACGGCATCAAAATGAACTCGTATTTTGTCGAGAATTCGGAGATGGTTCTCGGCGATATGCGGATGATAAGCGGCGCTCACGGTATGGAGTCGGCTTGCGTCCCGTATGAAGACGCTTCTCTTTCGGAGCTTCTCGACGGTGCTGTTTCAAATATCCACGCGGAAATTACGGAATATGAGCTTGATGAGCTTGAGGCGGATGAGGAGGACTTATCCATCCCCGCCGACCCGAGTGTCAAAAACTTCAGCTACACGGTGGCGGACGGCAAAATCTATTACAGAGAAAACAGCCGTATGAATCCCGTTGAGGTATCTGCGACAGCACAGAGCCGTATTAAGGGCATGATTGCGATTCGTGACTGTGTGCGAACTCTGATTGAGTATCAGACAGAGGATTATCCCGAGGAGGACATTAGGGCCGAGCAGTTGAAGCTCAACAGTCTTTACGATGATTTTAGCAAGAAATACGGGCTGATAAGCTCCAGAGCGAACAATTCGGCATTCAGTTCCGACAGCTCCTATTGTCTTTTGTCCTCTCTTGAGGTGCTCGATGATGAGGGCAACTTTGTCCGTAAAGCGGATATGTTCTCAAAGAGGACTATCAAGCAAAAGATTAAGGTTGAATTTGTCGATACGGCGTCGGAGGCCTACGCGCTCTCTCTTGCGGAAAAGGCAAAGGTTGATATGCCGTATATGATGAATCTTACAGGTAAAACAGAAGAAGAAATATTTAACGACCTAAAGGGGGTGATTTTCAGAAATCCGTTGTATAATGAAGCCGATGAGACAACGGAAAAATATCTTCCTGCCGATGAGTATCTATCCGGCAATGTCAGAGAAAAGCTTGCAACGGCAAAGCAATATGCGGAGTTTTCTCCCAAACTGTATGCGGAAAATGTCACCGCACTTGAGGCGGTACAGCCCGTCGATCTTACGGCGAGTGAAATATCCGTCCGTCTGGGTGCGACATGGCTGCCTCCCGATATTGTCGAGCAGTTCATGTTTGAGCTTTTCAGCACTCCGAGATACAGCCAATGGAACATTCATGTCCGGTTTTCAAAGTACACCGGTGAATGGAATGTTGAGGGCAAATCCTACGACAGAGGAAATGTAAAAGCGTACAACACCTACGGTACAGACAGAATCAACGGCTATAAAATCATGGAGGAAACGCTCAATCTTAAAGATGTGCGTATCTTCGACTATATCGAGGACGAAAACGGAAAAAAGGTTGCTGTTCTTAATAAAAAGGAAACCGCCATTGCTCAGGGTAAGCAGGAGCTCATAAAACAGGCCTTTGCCGATTGGATTTGGCAGGACCCGGAACGCCGCGAAACTCTCACACGGATGTACAACGAAAAGTTCAACAGCATCCGTCCCCGTGAGTATGACGGCAGTCACATGAGCTTTGTCGGAATAAATTCAGAAATCACTCTGAGGCCGCATCAGGTAAACGCAATCGCCCACATTCTCTACGGCGGCAACACGCTTTTGGCGCATGTGGTCGGTGCCGGTAAGACCTTTGAAATGGTTGCGGCGGCACAGGAATCCAAGCGTTTGGGACTGTGTCAGAAAAGTCTGTTTGTTGTGCCGAATCACCTGACCGAGCAATGGGCAAGCGAATATCTGCAGCTTTATCCGTCGGCGAATATTCTTGTGGCGACGAAAAAGGACTTTGAAACGAAGAACCGCAAGAAGTTCTGCGGCAGAATCGCCACCGGCGACTACGATGCCGTTATCATCGGTCACAGCCAGTTTGAGAAAATCCCCATGTCGATTGAACGGCAGAGAGCAATCCTTCAGCAGCAGCTTGACGAAATCCTTGAAGGCATCACGGAGCTTAAACGCAACCGCGGAGACGGCTTCTCAATTAAACAGCTGGAGCGAACCAAGAAAACGGTTAAGCAGAAGCTCGATAAGCTCAATGACCAATCCCGCAAGGATGATGTTGTTACCTTCGATGAGCTGACCGACGGGCACGGCGTTGTGTTTGCCACCGGTACGCCTATCTCAAACAGCATGGTTGAGATGTACACGATGCAGAAGTATCTGCAATACGATGTACTCAAGCGAAATGATCTTCTCCACTTTGACGCATGGGCGTCTACCTTCGGCGAGACCGTTACAGCGATTGAATTATCCCCGGAAGGCACGGGCTACCGAGCTAAAACGAGATTTGCCAAGTTCTACAATCTGCCGGAGCTTATGTCACTTTTCAAGGAAACGGCGGATATACAGACGGCGGATATGCTGAAGCTCCCTGTACCTGAGGCACATTATCATAATGTGGTCTTGAAACCGTCCGAAACACAGAAAGAAATGGTTGCGGGGCTCTCCGACAGAGCCGAACGAGGACGGCTTCTCGCCGATGATACTCCCCGGCGGCACGGTGCGAG
>CAVFUV010000213.1:0-3898 GCA_963625735.1 bacterium | reverse complement strand
TATTTGCATTATATCATTACGAACTTCAAATGTACACTTTTATTATACAGGTCCAATGCATTCTGCATTCTGCATTCTACATTCTACATCATAACTCTTAAGTTTTTTACAGAAATTTGCAGTTTGAAAAAGATTGTTTATTTGTCTTTGTGGCAGGAGCCGGACATGGCACAGTGAGCGCAGTTTCCGCCGCAGGAGGATTTGCCTTTTTTCTTATCTTTGATCATATTGGCAATTATAAGACCCACGATAAGGGCAAGCACAAGGCATACAATAATGGTGGCGATATTTGCCTGAAGCCATGCTAACACGGTAAAGACGACCTTTCTTTTATAATTCTGTAATTCAGTGAGCAAGGAGCAAGGAGCAAGGAGCAAGGAGCAGTTAAGCTCCGCTGATTATAAAATTTTACTTAAATACCGGTTTTATAAAGTGCGTCAGCTTATAATCCAAGTCCGCAGGACTTCCGACACTGCTCACTTCTCCTTGCTCCTTGCTCACTTTTTTAGTTCTTTTTAGTTGCTTTAGTCTTGAGAGTAGTGGCCTCTTTATAGGGGCGAACAAGCATGAAGATAAGCAGAGCGAGAAGAACGAATGCAACAATTGTTCCGAGAATGTTGGCGTCGCCTGTGAAGAGCTTGCCGAACTGATTAATCATAAGAGCTATTACATAGGCAAAGCCGCACTGATAACCGATTGCGAACCATGTCCACTTGGGGCTGTTCATCTCTCTTCTGATAGCGCCGATAGCCGCAAAGCAGGGAGCGCAAAGAAGGTTGAATACGAGGAATGAGAAAGCGGAGATACCTGTGAATGCCTGAGCGATAGCCTGATATGTTGTCAGCTCGCCGCCGCCGTAGAGAATGCCGAGTGTGCCGACAATGTTCTCTTTTGCGACAAGGCCTGTGAAGGAAGCGACAGCTGCCTGCCAGTTGCCCCAGCCGAGCGGTATGAAGAGCCATGCGATAGCGGAACCGATTTTTGCGAGAATGGAGTTATCAATCTGCTCCTCGGTGAGCATTTGGAATGTGCCGTCAACCCATCCGAAGTATGTTGTGAACCATACGAGGATTGTTGAAAGAAGGATTATTGTGCCGGCTTTCTTTATGAATGACCAGCCGCGTTCCCACATTGAACGGAGAACGTTCTTGAGAGTGGGAAGGTGATAAGCGGGAAGTTCCATAACGAAGGGAGCGGGATCGCCCGAGAACATTTTTGTCTTTTTAAGAACAATACCGGATACGATGATTGCCGCCATACCGATGAAGTATGCGGATGTCGCAACCCATGCCGAGCCGCCGAAAATAGCACCTGCAATCATTGAAATAAAGGGAACCTTAGCGCCGCAGGGAATGAATGTTGTTGTCATTATGGTCATACGGCGGTCACGCTCGTTTTCGATTGTACGTGATGCCATGATACCGGGAACGCCGCAGCCCGTGCCTACAAGCATGGGGATGAATGACTTACCGGAGAGACCGAACTTTCTGAAAATTCTGTCAAGAACGAATGCTATACGTGCCATGTAGCCGCACGCTTCAAGGAATGCAAGCAGGAAGAACAGAACAAGCATCTGAGGAACAAAGCCCAGAACCGCGCCGACACCGGCTACGATACCGTCATTGATAAGCCCCGAGAGCCAGTCAGCCGCGCCTGCCTTTTCGAGCAGACCGCCAATGAGTACGGGAATACCGGGAACCCATACGCCGTAGTTTGCGGGGTCGGGAGCAGTAAACGCATTCTCGGAATCGGAAGTATACTTTTCTTCGAAATACTTTACCGCGTCGGTGAAGGACATGGCGACTGTCGCTTCTTCTTCATCCTTCGAAAGATTTTCGGGAACAGTGGAGAAGTAAGCTGTCATTGTGTTCATCGCGAGAGTTTCTTCATCTTCAACTTCGATTTCAGCTGTCTCGGCATCTGTTGAAAATGCTTTAATCTCGGCAAGTGCAGCCTCTGCGTCAAAGTCCTCGGCTTCAAAATCAACATCGGGCATAAACGCCTGAATAGCTTCAGATGCGGCGGTGTAGCTGTCGTTCTCTTCGGTGTAGGCGGAAGTGCCTATGCCTAAAAGATGCCAGCCGTCGCCGAATACGCCGTCATTTGCCCAGTCGGTAGCGGCAGAACCTACGGATACCATTGAAATGTAATAAACGAGGAACATTATAACCGCGAAAATCGGAAGACCGAGCCAGCGGTTTGTGACAATCTTGTCGATTTTATCTGATGTTGTCAGCTGACCTGCCGCTTTTTTCTTGTAGCAGGATTTTATGATAGAACCGATGTAAATATATCTTTCGTTTGTGATAATTGATTCGGAGTCGTCGTCCATTTCTTCTTCTACAAGTGCGATATCCTTTTCGATATGCTCCTTGATTTCATCGGTAAGGTCAAGCTTTTCGAGAACCTTTTCATCACGCTCAAACAGCTTGATTGAATACCATCTCTGCTGCTCCTCGGGGAGTGAGTGAACGGTAACTTCCTCAATGTGCGCGAGAGCATGCTCAACGGCACCGCTGAATGTGTGCATCGGGACTGTTTTGCCGTTTTTGGCTGCATCGATTGCGGCTTCGGCGGCTTCCATAATGCCCGTGCCCTTAAGAGCGGAGATTTCAACAACCTTGCATCCGAGCTGGCGGGACAGCTCCTCTGTGTTAATCTTGTCGCCGTTCTTCTTTACAACGTCCATCATGTTAATGGCGACAACAACGGGGATGCCGAGCTCTGTGAGCTGTGTTGTAAGATAGAGGTTTCTTTCGAGGTTTGTGCCGTCGATTATATTAAGGATAGCGTCGGGACGCTCGCCTATAAGATAGTTTCTCGCGACAACTTCTTCAAGTGTATAAGGGGAGAGAGAGTAAATACCGGGAAGGTCGGTGATGACTACACCGTCATGCTTTTTAAGCTTGCCTTCCTTCTTTTCGACTGTAACGCCGGGCCAGTTTCCGACGAACTGGTTTGAACCCGTCAGAGCATTGAACAGTGTTGTTTTGCCGCAGTTCGGGTTGCCCGCGAGGGCTATTCTGATATCCATAGTAACAATCCTTTCTTAGAAAATTACAGTAATTACGAATTAAAAACGAGGTGAAAAATCAGGTTTGAATTACTCGATTTCGATCATTTCGGCATCGGCCTTTCTGAGTGAAAGCTCATAGCCGCGAACGGTGATTTCAATCGGGTCGCCTAAGGGGGCTACCTTGCGTATATAGATTTCAACTCCCTTTGTGATACCCATGTCCATAATGCGGCGTTTTATAGCGCCTTCGCCGTGGAGCTTGACGACCTTGACGGTTTCGCCGATTTTTGCCTGTTTGAGCGTATTCATGCCCGTGTCCTCCTAAAATATATTTATCAGATGTGCCGAACGACACAATATTTAACTTTTATATCATTATCTTGATTGCCATTTCTTCGCTTATGGCAATTCTGGCTTCTTTTACGTTTACTATAACGTTTCCGCCGAGACGGTTAACGATTGTTACCTTGCCGCCGACAACAAAGCCGAGGTTTTCAAGGTGTTTTTTTACTTCGGCACTGCCGCCGATTTTCTTTATGATGTTCTCCTGGTTTACTTCGGCTAAGCTTAACGGCATCATATCAAATTACCTGTCCTTCTTAATTAGTTGTATTAAACTATTAGCAGTTGCTAACTGAAAATCTTTTTTAATGGTTAGCACTTGCTAACCGACTATAATATATTATACTTTCCGTCAATTGTCAACACGAAATTTAAAGAAAAATCAGGGTTTTAAAAAATTCGGCACAGTTAACAATTAGTTAGACGAGGCTAATTAAAAATAGGGGCAAAAGTTACAAGGGAGCAAAGAAAGGGACCGGGGACCGGGGGTCGGGGACCGGGGACCGGGGGTGAAAAAATGCAGAATACACAATGTAGAAT
>CAVFUV010000212.1:0-3899 GCA_963625735.1 bacterium | reverse complement strand
TTGTGACAAAGTGCACAGTCTGCGGCGAAGTCACAAAGACAGAGCATAAGACAGTCGCGGCAACAGGTCACAAGGAAGAAACAATTCCCGGAACTCCCGCTACATGCGTTGACAAGGGTATCTCCGACGGCGTAAAGTGCTCCGTCTGCGGCGAAATCATCAAGGCTCAGACCGAAACCGACGCTCTCGGACACAGCTTTGGCGAGTGGAAGACAACAATTGCTCCCACATACACATCCACCGGTGAAGCAATGCGTACATGCACACGCTGCGGCGAGACAGAGACAAAGGTTCTTCCTCAGTACGATGAAGCCGATGATTATCTTGAGATAATCGCTCCCGCTACAATTTCCGCAGGCAGTGAAGTTACCTTCAAGGCAGTCAGAATGCCTGCCGATATCGAAATGGACGATGTCACATGGACTTCAAGCGACGACGCGATAATCAGCTATTATAACGGCAAGTTCTACACCTTAGGTGAAGGCACTGTTACTCTTACAGCTGTCACAGCGGATGGCAAGCTTAAAGCCACAAAGACGGTTACCGTTTCCGCTCCCGGCAGAGATGTAAGAATTATCAAGTTCGTTAACATCAATAAGATGGATTACACCGTTGCGGGCTTCTATAAAGTCTACAACAACGGCGCTATCTATTGGTCAAGAAACAGCGATTGCCCGTTCACCGTTTACACTTACTCAAACTTCAACTATCCGACATATATCGTATATATCGACGGACAGAAGGTTGAGGCCGACGCAAACGGTGTATATCACATCCCCGCAGGAACAAAGAATGTTATTGTAACAATCGCCGGTGCGGCAGTCGAAACCGAAACGGATGACGACGGCAACACCACCGGCAAGAAGCTGTCCTTCTGGGAACTTATCGTTCGTTTCTTCAAAAAGCTTTTCTCGATATTCAAGAAGTAATAGCTTTCAGTGAATAAACAGCCGCTCTGCATTGGAGTATATCCGTGCAGGGCGGCTGTTTTTTTCAATTAACAATTAAGAATTAAGAATTAACAATGTCGGAAGGCACTGCGTGCCTTGGATTGTATTGCTTCGCAAACTTTTTGTATACAAAGTGTGGAGGGTGGAGTGTGGAGAGTGGAGTTGGCTTCGCAGGAGGCTGAGCTTATAAATATTCAAGTCCGCAGGACTTCCTCAGTTCCCCGGCCCCTGACCCCCGGCCCCTGAAAAAGCGGCCCCGGCCCCTGAAAAAGCGGAATCGGTTTTGAATTTCCGCTTTTTCTGCCGAATGGCGTAAAAAAACTTGACAAAAGCGTCTTGGTATTCTAAAATGGTGCAGTAAATATTAAAGACAGTGACGAAGAGAGTAGTTATCGCCGAACATCACAGAGAGCGGTTCATTCGCTGCAAGAACCGTATAAGTAAACGATACCGAAAATCACTTCCGAGTCGCCGTGCCCAACAAAGTAAGTGCGGACGCAGGCTCAGCGTTAACGGAGCGGCATATGTCAGTATGTAATAGGTGGTAATAAACGATGCTCTCGTCCTATTGCGGATGGGAGCTTTTTATCTTAATACGGAGGAATACACAATGTACGAAAAGGTTTCTACCGATCTTAATTTTGTTCAGCGTGAAAAGCTCGTAGAGGATTTCTGGAAGCAGAATCACATCTTCGAAAAGAGCATGGATTCACGCAAAAAAGGCAAATCCTATGTTTTCTATGACGGCCCGCCCACGGCTAACGGCAAGCCTCATATCGGTCACGTTCTCACACGTGTCATAAAGGATATGATACCCCGTTACCGCACCATGAAGGGCTATATGGTCCCCAGAAAAGCCGGCTGGGACACTCACGGTCTGCCCGTTGAAATCGAAGTCGAAAAGCTTCTTGGACTTGACGGCAAAGAGCAGATTGAGGAATACGGCATTGCTCCCTTTATTGAGAAGTGCAAAGAGAGCGTATGGAAATATAAGGGCATGTGGGAGGACTTCTCCGGCACTGTCGGCTTCTGGGCAGACATGGACAACCCTTATGTAACATATCATAACACTTATATCGAGTCCGAGTGGTGGGCTCTTAAGCAGATATGGGACAAGGGGCTTCTTTATAAGGGCTTCAAAATCGTTCCTTACTGCCCCCGCTGCGGCACACCTCTGTCGTCTCACGAAGTAGCACAGGGGTATAAGACAGTCAAGGAACGCTCCGCCGTTGTCCGCTTTAAGGTCAAGGGTGAAGACAACTATTTTCTCGCATGGACAACAACACCGTGGACACTTCCTTCAAACGTCGCGCTGTGTGTTAACCCCGATAATGACTATTGCCTCGTAAAAGCGGCAGACGGCTATACATATTATATGGCAGTCGCACTTGTTGACAAGATTCTCGGCGGTCTCGCAAAAGACGGCGAAAAGGCCTATGAAATTCTCGACACCTTCAAGGGCACGGCACTCGAACATAAAGAGTATGAGCCGCTCTTCAAGTGCACCGGTGACTATGTCGCGAAGAAGAACGAAAAAGGCTTCTATGTAACCTGCGACACATATGTAACTCTTACCGATGGTACGGGCATAGTTCATATCGCTCCCGCTTTCGGTGAGGATGACGCAAATGTCGGCAGAAAATATAACCTTCCCTTTGTTCAGTTTGTTGACTCAAAGGGCGAGATGACAGCCGAAACCCCCTATGCCGGCATGTTCGTAAAGGATGCCGACAAGCCCATTCTCGTTGACCTCGAAAAAGAGGGCAAGCTGTTCTCCGCTCCCAAATTCGAGCATGATTATCCCCACTGCTGGCGCTGCGACACACCCCTCATTTATTACGCGAGAGAGTCATGGTTCATAAAGATGACCGCCGTAAGAGATGACCTTGTCCGCAATAACAATATGATTCACTGGATGCCCGACAGCATAGGCAAGGGCCGCTTCGGCAACTTCATAGAAAATGTACAGGACTGGGGTCTGTCCCGCAACCGTTATTGGGGTACTCCGCTTAATATATGGGAATGCGAATGCGGCTGCCGTCATTCGATAGGCAGCATTGCCGAGCTTAAGGAGATGAGCGACAACTGCCCCGATGACATTGAGCTTCACCGCCCCTATATCGACGCGGTTACAATTAAGTGCCCCGAGTGCGGCAAGCAGATGAAGCGTGTGCCCGAGGTTATCGACTGCTGGTTCGATTCCGGTTCAATGCCCTTTGCGCAGCATCACTATCCCTTTGAAAACAAAGAGCTGTTCGAGAGTCAGTTCCCGGCGGACTTCATTTCGGAGGCTGTCGATCAGACAAGAGGCTGGTTCTATTCTCTTCACGCCATTTCAACTCTTCTTTTCAATAAGCCCTGCTTTAAGAACGTTATTGTTCTCGGCCATGTTCAGGATGAAAACGGACAGAAAATGTCCAAATCCAAGGGCAACGCCGTTGATCCGTTCGACGCACTCAATAAATACGGCGCAGATGCCATCCGCTGGTATTTCTATACAAATTCCGCCCCGTGGCTGCCCAACCGTTTCCACGGCAAAGCGGTAGAAGAGGGACAGCGTAAGTTTATGGGCACTCTGTGGAACACATACGCTTTCTATGTGCTCTATGCCAACATTGACGAGTTTAACCCCACAAAGTATACAATAGATTATTCGAAGCTTAATGTTATGGACAGATGGATTTTGTCCCGTCTTGCGTCCACTGTCAAAGAGACAGACGAGCATCTTGACAATTATCGTATTCCCGAAGCCGCAAAATCTCTTGAGAGCTTTGTCGACGAGCTTTCCAACTGGTATGTTCGCCGTGGCAGAGAGCGTTACTGGGTACAGGGTCTTCCTCAGAACAAGATTGACGCTTACATGGTGCTTTATACCGCACTTGTCACAATATGCAAGGCGGCGGCTCCCATGATTCCGTTCCTCACCGAAGAGATTTATCAGAACCTTGT
>CAVFUV010000211.1:0-3915 GCA_963625735.1 bacterium | reverse complement strand
CAGTATAAGAATATTGGCGGCGATTACTGCGGCGGTTATGTGCGCGGCGATGCTTGCTTCGTGCAAAAACGGAGATACAACGTCGGGTGAATCGTACAGCTATAATTCGAAATCGGGTGACACCACAGACAGTGCGGTTGCAGACCCCGAAAAGGAAATAAATGTCAACACATCATGGCAGAGCAATTTCAGAATAACATATGACTACTACAATGCCACATCAGATGAAGACACTGTAAAAATTGTCGAAACCAGAAACGACAAGGCTTTTACCGCCGAGTACCCCGACGGCGGCTCAACGCTCTATTATGTTGCACACGGAAACGACACCGATTATTATGTAATTGTCGACAGTGAAGGTAAGGCCGTGCATTCTCTGCTTAAAAACAGCAGATTTTCGGACATTTCAACAACGTTTATGAAGCTTTCGACAGTGGCGTCTTCAATGCCGTCATTGTCAAATGTAATGTATATGTATGACGAAAATGTCGCCGGGCGTGTCTGTCACAAATATGTGCAGAGGGCATACACCGGGGGCGAGGTTACCGAGACCGTTTACATATGGATTGACTCCGAATACGGCTTTGCCGCCAAGTGCGAATCATATGATTCAAGCGACACACTGCGTGTAAAATGGGAGACGGAGAGCTTTGAAACAGGCTCTGTCGGAGAAAATGATATAAGCGTTGATTTTTCAAAATACACGGTTGTTGAAGAGGAGGAGACAGAGTGAACGTATACGACTTTGACAACACCATATATAAGGGCGAGAGTCCGTTTCAGTTCTTCTTCTACTATCTTAAGAGGACACCGTACCTTATAAAGTACATTCCGATGGTAATTAAGGCACTGACGAAATACAAGGCGGGCAAAATTACCGTTGAACAGGCACTGACGGAATACGCACCGTTTGTCGAGGATTATCTCAGAAATATTCCCGATATAAGAGCGGACGCAAAGGATTTCTGGGACAGGCACGAGAAAAACATCAAGCCGTTTTATAAGCTTCAGCAAAAGGAAGACGACGTGATAGTTACCGCGTCTCCCGAAATTACAATGGCTGAAATATGTTCAAGGCTCGGCATAAAACACTGTGTGGGAACGGTGATTGATGAAAAGACATGGCGTATAACAAGGCTGTGCATGCGTTCGAAAAAAGTCCCGGCGTTTCTTGAAAAATTCCCGGATGCGCACATAGACGAATTTTATACGGACTCCCCCAAAAACGACGCTCCGCTTGTTGAGCTTGCGGACAGGGCATTTGTCGTCAAGGGCAACAAAATAACAAGAATAAAGTAACCGAAAGGAAGATATAAATGGATTTCAGAAAGGTTTTAGAGAACGCAAAGGAAAATCTTGCTTCTTATGCGGATTTTTCGGTAAAGAACATTACTCACATCTGCGATGAGATAGGGCCCCGTGAATGCGGAAGTGAGAGCGAGAAAAAGGCTCAGGAGTACATGGCGAGCATTCTCAAAAATTACGCCGACAGCGTAAACCGTGAGGAGTTCGATGCACACCCCAGAGCGTTTATGGCATTCGTACCCATTGCGGGCGGTCTGCTTCTGGGCTCGACAGCCGCAAATATCGCGGGCGCGTTTAAAAATAAAAAAGCCCTCTCGGCACTGTCAATTCCGGCACTCGGTGCGACATTCGGCAGTCTTATAGGTGAGTTTGCGGTATACAAAAAGCCGCTTGATCCGCTGTTCAAGAAGACAACTTCCGGCAATGTTGTAGCCGTAAGAAAGGCAACGGGCGAAACAAAACGCCGCATTATAATATCGGGTCACACCGATTCCGCACCCGAATGGACTTATACATACAAGCTCGGTTCAAAGGGCGTTATAAGCGTTTCGGGATATGCTATCGCAGGTCTTCTCTATGACATAGCGTCGACGGCGGTAAGTCTTAAATCGAAGAATGACAAGCTTAAAAAGGGACTCGCATTAGGTCAGCTTGCATTTGCACCGGCATTCGCGGGACTGTTCAGGTTCACAAACAACAAACGTTTTGTTGACGGTGCAAGCGATGATCTTTCGGGATGCTTTGTCGCAAGCTCGGTTATGAAATTCCTTGCCGATAATGACATTCGTTTTGAAAACACCGAGGTTATCGCACTTCTCGCAGGCGGCGAAGAAGCGGGTCTCAGAGGCTCGGAAGCGTTCTTCAAGGCTCATCCCGAAATGCTGAACGACGGCGTTGAAACAATTTTCACGGGCTATGACACAATTCGTGACGAAGAATATATGATGATTTATACAAAGGACTTAAACGGACTTGTAAAGAACGATGTGCCCACATGCAAACTTGTTCAGAATGCCGCCAAAAAGTGCGGAAAGGATGTTCCGTTCGGCGCAATTCCGCTCGGCTCGACGGATGCCGCCGCCGCTTCACGTGCGGGATGCAAGGCTTCATCCTTTGTAGCAATGGATCCGGCTCCGGCAAGATATTATCACACTCGCCTTGACACAGCGGATAACCTTGTGCCGTCAACAATAGAAAAGACGGTTGAGATTGCGCTGCAGGCAGTGTTTGATTTTGATGAAAAAGGACTGGCAGACTAAACGCAAGCAATAGTATACAGATTAGTGCAAATCACAACTGAGAGAAATTAAGAATGTCGGAAGGCACAAAGTGCCTTGGATTTATAAAGCTTCGCAAGAGGCTAGCTGAAAAAGTGTCTTGTCAGTTGGCAGGACGCTTTTTTAATTAAGAATTAATAATTAAGAACTAAGAATGTCGGAAGGCACAAAGTGCCTTGGATTTATAAAGCTTCGCAAGAGGTTAACGAAAATATAAAAGTGTCTTGTCGGTTTTTAATTAGCAATTAGCAATGTTGTTTTGGTAAGTATCCGGTGGCCGCCGGCTAAGGAAGACACTGCGTGCCTTGGATTATATGAGCTTCGCAAAAGGCGGGCATCTTCGGCGTTGCGGGGCTTTGCCGTTGGCGGAGCTGAGCCGCCTGTCGGGGCACCCGTCTGTTCGTTCGGTTGTTTTTTGAATCTGCCGATTTTTATGCCGAACAGACAGGTACCGCCTCCGGGCGGCTGCCCCTCCTTCGCCTTCATTTGTTAAGCCGCAGTGGCTGCATCTGAACAAATTCGACTCACTCGGGGCATGTGCCTCGTCGTCGGCTTCTGCCTGTCGGCAGAAGCCGCCTCCTCGGCGTGCGGCTCGCCTTGCTCGCCGCATTACGCTCGCTTCGCTCGCCTCCCCTCGCCTATCATCAGCACTTTTTTTGAAAATTCTAAATTCATTGTTAATTGTTAATTCTTAATTGTTAATTAAAAAAGAAAGCCCCTCAGGACTTTCCTCTTATCTTAATCTTATCTTTATCTGTTCCCTCTGCGGGAGCTTCTCTGCTCGCCCGATCGTTTGAGGGCGGACATTTTTTCGTCACTCTCCTGCTTGAACTTTGCCATCATATCTTCGAATGTAAGCGGAGCGGAGGGTGCGGAATTGCGGCGGGAATTTCTGTTGTCGTAATTCTGTCTCGGAGCACGGTCTCTGCCGCCCTGATTATGATTATCTCTGTTTTTCGGAGGATACTGCTTTTTCTTGGCATCGTCGGTGTCTGACTGCGGAAGTGCCTGTTTTATGGACAGACTGATTTTGTTGGCTTCGTTTATGCCGATAACCTTAACCTTGACTTCCTGCCCCTCGGTCAAGTACTCTTTAATGTCACGGACATAAACCGGGGCGACCTCGGAAATATGTACCATTCCGGTCTCACCGTTTGAGAGCTTGACAAACGCACCGAATGTGGTAAGTCCTGTGATTTTGCCGTCGTAGATTGTGCCTTCCTGTGATTGCATAAAAGCAAAAGTCCTCCTGAAATTGATTTATATGTCAGTTACCCGGGGTAACATCATAATATATTTTCTCATCGGGGTATACGTAGCCCCTCTCACGTGC
>CAVFUV010000210.1:2567-3917 GCA_963625735.1 bacterium | reverse complement strand
GTCTAACACATTTGTGCATTGTGACTGAATTTTTTAATTATTCAGTCTGTAAAGCTTTTTTGCTTAACAGATACCATTGTGCATTTTGTACAGTTTGCATAAATCACTACGAATTTACATCAAAAACAGCCCCGAAAAACGCCTTTTTCGACACTCTGACTTACTCAAAAGGCATCGAAAGTCAAAAAAATTTAATCGGAAAAATAGACAAATTATGAACAGAATATTTGTAAAAAAGGACAACACACCCGTTGTTGACTTTACTTTTGAATATGGTAAAATATAAGAGTAAACTGCCGACCGGGTATTTTCGGCGGCAAAATAAAGAAAGGAAGATATTTTACCATGAAAACTTCAAAGAAGCTTATCAGTATTCTTCTTGCGGTAATGATGGTTATCGGCATGGTTTCAACCGCATTTGCCGGTACAATCAAAGACAATGCAAAAGGCAAAATCGATACTCTTATCAGCCAGAACAGCATTGCGGAAGTTGCGGAAGATCTGATAACAGACATCAACAACAACAAAAAGAACATCACAGGCACGGTTCTCCGTCTTGTATTCCTCTTTGTTGACGACGAGACTCTCGCCGCAAAGATAGGCAACAAGGACGTAACCACACTTACAGACGCCGAGCTTGCTACTATTCTTGTAAGCTGGCTTGACGCAAAGCTCCCTGAGCTTACAAAGGACATTACAAGTCAGAGCTGGTACTCACCCCTTCAGACAGTTCTTAAACTTAATATTTTTAATCCTGTACAGCTTGATCTTTCAAGCACAAGAGGTGCTCTTAATACCGTTTACACCGCAATGCAGCAGAAGCTCATCGTTGCTGCTATCGGTGATGTTAAAAACCTTAATGTAAGCTCTCTTAAAAATATTAAGAGCAAAAGTGATCTTGATGTTGTTTATCAGACACTTCAGTTCCTCGCAGACAACACTTCCATCATTAAAAAGGTTATAAACGGCAAACTCAACCTCGGCAACACACTTAGCAGTGTAGCAGACGATGTTAACAACAATGTTAATGAAGCTCTCAGTAAGGATGCCATAAAGGCTCAGCTTTACAAGCTTATCGACGGCAATGCCGAAGACGGCGATTTCGCGAAATCCGCTTATAAGGATTACACAGCAGACCAGCTTCTTGCCGCAGCTTTTATAAGAATGGTCAAGAACAGCGACGCCAAGACAGACATCATTTCAAAGGAAGACTGCAACAACGCTCTGAGTCTTACTGTTTATCAGATAATTTCCAAGTTCGGCGGTGAAGCAATCGCAAGCTACGGTCTTCTTGCAAAGCTTAACGAAGCAGGCAAAAAGGCAGTTGAAGCTATAAACAACGCTTCCGAA
>CAVFUV010000210.1:0-2557 GCA_963625735.1 bacterium | reverse complement strand
AAGTTCCCGCGGATATCAAGGCAAGATTCGCTTACACCGATATCACAGAAGCTGAGACAAACGACATTATCAACAAGATGGCAAACAACGGCATTATAAGCCAGGTTAACCATATTATATGCCTTGTCGCAAAGCATATGCTCTCTGATGCCGCATACAAAGAGCTCGGTCTTAAAGATACAGACAACACTGTACTTAACGAGAACCTTACAAAGCTCTGCCGCTACGTTCTCCCCGCACTCGCAAAGATTGACGCTTCCGTATTCGGCGGCGTAAGCTTCGCAAAGTTCACAGAGGATGCTGTTAAGGATATGTCCCTCAAAGAGATGGGCACAGGCGTTCTTAAGCTCTTCTTCCCCGGCTGGTTCCACTTCGATGCTTCAAGCGAAGAAGCAAAGTATGTCAACAACGCAAACTCCCTTGCGCAGCTTGCGGTTATAGCTCTTAAGCTTACATTCACAAACAGCGACTGGGTTAAGTTTGATGTTCCCGCAGCAAAATCCGTTGATCTTTCTAAGATAGCAAGCATGAGCGACGACGATTGTCGGGAAGCCATCATCAAGATGGGCGCACAGGCTGCGGCACTTGCACTTAACTACAACAGTGCAACAACACATTACACAATTGACGATTCCGAAAGAATACTCGGTGACGTTGACGGCAACGGCGATGTTTCGGTTAACGATGCAAGAACAGTACTCAGAGCGGCTGTTAAGCTTGAGACTCTCACAGGCTCTACGCTTACAATAGCCGATATGGACGGCAACGGTGATATAAGCGTTAACGATGCGCGTTCCGTGCTCAGAACAGCGGTTAAGCTTGATGAGGTAATCACAACTTCCATGACAAGTGACGATTATCTCAATTCCATCGTAAACTGGGCTCTTAACTTCGTAAAGAATGTTCCCGCGGTTTCAAGAGAGCTCAACCTTGCAGGCGACGACTCCAAGAGCGCATACTACAAGATTAATGCGGTTCTCAATGAGCTTGTTGATTTCTCCTTCTTCAAGAACACAGGCAACGGCGAATTTGCATTTGATGTAGAGAAGGTTATCTTTGACGGCATTCTCGGCAACGTATTCGAGATGGATGCAGAAGGTCTTCTTTCAACATTCGAAGTTAACAAGAGCGGTGCATATCTCGGCGAAGGCCTTGTAAGTGCGGCTATCAACCTTGTTGACAGAATCGAAACTTCACTCTTTAAGCGTGTAAAGTAAGTTTCACAACCAAATAAAAACGGAGGGCTTGTCGCAGGACAGGTCCTCTTTTTTTGCGGTAATACAAAAATGGGGAACAAACTCGTTGCTCTGAAACAAGAAAAGTTCCCCAATTTGCATATGATTTTTGTCGCAGTAGAGTATCTTATCAATACATTATATCAAACATTGCCATCAGGCGTTTGAATGTATCCTGTCCGTCAAGGCAGGTGTCAATAAGATAACCTTTTTCGTTCTGCCACTCGGCAAGTCCGCGATAATAGAACATTTTCTTGGAATCCTCGATGATAAACGGAACAATACCAAAACGCAGACACTCCTTGAATGCAATCAGACGCCCTACCCTGCCGTTGCCGTCCTGAAACGGATGAATACGTTCAAAATTATAATGAAATTCAACTATGTTTTCAATTGAAACACTTTCAAGTGCTTCATAGTCGGATATCAGCTTCTTTATTTTATCCGGAACATCCTTCGGTTTTGCCGTTTCTCTTCCTCCGACAAGATTTGCACGTTTTTTATAGTCACCTACTGCAAACCATGCAAGAGTTGAATCCTTAGTGCTTTGCTTCAGAATACGGTGAAGCTCTTTTATGATATCCTCGGTCAACGGCTCTTCGGCATGGTCTAAAACATAGTCGACGGCACGAAAATGATTGACCGTTTCTATAATATCATCAACAGGTATTCCGACACCGACATCTACGGTATTTGTTTCAAATATAAGTCGTGTTTGCTCCTCGCTGAGTTTGCTCCCTTCTATGCGATTTGAATTGTAGGTCATGCGAATCTGAAGCTCGTGATAAAGTCCGCCGGGCATATGAATACTTTTTTCATCACGAAGAATCCGCAAAAGAGGATTATCGGAAACAACCCGATACAGCTCTTCGGGCCTGCACTCAAGAAAAGAAGCGATTTTCATTAAAACATTATCGGAAAGCTTTTCTCCGTGACCTATTTTGGCAACCGTGCGAGATGAAATTCCAAGCTGAGTTGTAAGCGACGATCTGGTAAACCCTCTGCTTTCGAGCTTTTGTATAAGCGGTTCATATGAAATCATTACCACACCTCATTTCTTTACTTATTGTACCGCAAAAACGCCAAAAAGTAAAGATTTAAGCCCCAGAAAACAAAAAAAGTAAAGATTTTCACCGATTAAAGCAAAGACAGCATGTTATTTTCAAAAAAACCGAGCGGACCACCCACCCGGTTTTTATTGTTTTTTTGCAGATTGCAAATTATCAATGACTATATAATCCAAGTCCGCAGGACTTCCAAAATTATGTGAACCTGTCAAGTTTTTTGGACAAATAAAGTTCGTAAAAAACTAACAGTTACGA
>CAVFUV010000209.1:0-3924 GCA_963625735.1 bacterium | reverse complement strand
TAATACTTTGTATAATTAACAATTAACAATTAACAATTAACAATGGCGGAAGGCACTGTGTGCCTTGGATTATAAGCTGACACAAAGTGAAAAATTATCCTGAAAAAAATCAGCTTTAATATCTGCGGAGCATATAAAATCAAGTCCGTAGGACTTCCTTAGCCACTGGATACCGGCCACTGGATACTGGCCACTTACTATCGGCCACTCACCATCGGCCACTGAATGCTAATTTGTCAGTTTGCTTCCTGTTCTTTTATCCTTTTCTCCCTCGCTTCAGTTACCTGCTTTGTAATGTCCTCCATATAAGAACCGTGGAGCTTGAAGCGGGTTGCGAAAACGATTATCGAGAGAATGAAGAATATCGGGGGAATTACGTACATAACAGCCGCAATCGCGTTTTTGACCTTTGCGGGGTATATGATTTTTCCGGTTGCGTCCGCCGTGCATTTCTTGTAGCCGACAATACCGAGAACCGAGAAAAGTATGATTGTCTGAAGGGTGTACGCCATTTTCTGCAGGAAGCCCTTCATTGAGAATGTGACGGATTCGCGTCTGTCGCCTGTCTTTACTTCGCCGTAGTCAACGACATCCGAAAGGAATACCGTCTGCGACACGAACATCGAAGCCGTGCCTATCTGCGTCAGAAGATAGAAAATGTTCAGAAGCATTGTGCTTGCCAGTATCTGACCCGAGAGGAACATTCCGACATATCCGCCGAGCGCCAGGAAAAGCGAGAACAGATATGTGTTGCGGCGGGATGTGAATTTCATCATAATCGGAATAACCGCAAGACCCGCGATTGAGCCGACCGCACCGAAGGTGTTAAACAGGCTCTGTGCCGTTGTGTTCTCCATAACAACACTGAAGAAATAGTCCTTTACACCCGATGTGGTATAAAAACCTGCGTTTGAGAGCATCGCGAAAAGCATGAATACTCTCAGCTGGTCGTTGTTTTTGATAACCTCGAAAATCTGACCGAATGAGAATTTCTCTTTGGGTTTCGTCTGAACCGTCTCTTTTACCTTGCTCATTGACAGCACCGCAAAGAATATGAGTGTTATCGAGCAGATGAAAACACATACGGTATAGCCCTTCTGTGTCCACAGATAGTTGTTGTCGCCGACCTTTGTGCCGAAGTGGTTGAGAAGAAGCGGTGCGCCGATTTCAACTATGCCCTGACCGAGGCCCGAAAATGTTCTCGCTATTGTCGCCAGAATACTGCGTTCCTTGGGGTCGGTCGTGAATGACGGCACCATGCTCCAATAGGGTATGTCCGCTGTTGTGTTTGTCATGCCCCACAGAACATACATGACGGCAATATAAATGTATATGCCGATGCCGCCCGACTGCGTATTAAAGCCGGGGTTAAAGAAGAGGAAGAACAGCACAATGGCGTTCATAATGGCGCCTCTTATGACCCACGGACGGTATTTTCCGTGCTTTGAAGATGAATTGTCGACAATGCTGCCCATCATGGGATCGTTGATGCCGTCCCATATTCTCGCGACTGCCGTAAGCCCGGTCAGAAATCCCGGGCCTAAATTCAGAACATCGGTAAGATAACGGTTTAACTTGCCGTAGAACATACCGTAGCTTAAGTCAAGGCCTATCGCACCCGTGCCGTACCAGACCTTGTCGGTGAATGATTTAATCTTGCCTTTTTCCATGTTTTACCCCTTTTTTCAATTGACAATTAACAATTGATAATTAACAATGTCGGAAGACACTGCGTGTCTTGGATTATAAGCTGACGCAAAAGTTAAGTCTGATTATCGATTAGAAACTTATCGTCGGCTGAGCAACTCCACACTCCACACTCCACTCTGTGCCTCAGTGTACCCTGCTGACTTTAATTTTTTCCGGTCCCTGACACCCGGCCCCTTTAGTTATATCTGATAGAACCCGACCTTCTTCATAACCTTCCTTATCGTGCGTCTTGCAATTGCTCTTGCCTTATCCGCACCCTCGGCGGCACACTTTTCAATGTACGCCTTGTCGGTCAGAATGTGTTCGTATTCGTCACGAAGCGGAGAAATTTCCGCCACAACGGCATCCGCGACAGCCGCCTTGAAGTCGCCGTAGCCCTTGCCGTCAAATTCCCGCTCTATCTCGTCAAGCGTCTTGCCCGTACAGCAGGAATATATATTCATAAGATTGTTTACGCCGAGCTTGTTTTCGCCGTAGTATACTCGAGCCTCGGAGTCCGTAACGGCGCTCTTGATTTTCTTTACGATAACATCGTTTGTGTCCGTAAGAGAAATAAACGATTTTACGTTGGGGTCGGATTTGCTCATCTTCTTTTCGGGCTCCTGAAGGGACGCGACTCTCGCACCTGCCTTGCCTATAAAGGGCTCGGGGAGCTTGAATACATCGCCGTATATGCCGTTAAAGCGTGATGCAATATCTCTTGCTATTTCAAGATGCTGCTTCTGGTCGTCACCGACAGGCACCATGTCCGCTCCGTAAAGCAGAATATCCGCAGCCATAAGTATGGGATAAGTGAACAGACCGACATTTACGTTGTCGGCGTGGCGCGCGGATTTGTCCTTGAACTGCGTCATGCGGGACGCTTCACCGAACTGAGTATAGCAGTTGAGAATCCAGCCGAGAAGGGCATGCTCCTCAACGTGGCTCTGCAGAAATACTATGTTCTTTTCGGGATTAAGACCGAGCGCGAGAAGCATTGCGTACATTTCTATCGAGCGGTGTCTTAAGTCCGCCGGCTTGCTTCTGACCGTGATGGCGTGCAGATCCGCTACACCGAAAATGCAGTTATAGTCCTCCGCCATGTTGTGCCAGTTGCGGAATGCACCGAGATAGTTGCCGAGTGTCGGCGTACCCGATGCCTGCACAAGGCTCAATACTGTTTTATTCTTCTGTTCGGAATTGTTTTCCATTGTTATTCGCTCCGTTTGTTTCTGTTATGAAAATTTTAATCGTCTTTGCGTTTATGAGTAGTTATTGTACCATATATAAAAATAAAAAACAATATTCACAACGCAAATTATGAGGTGGGTTTTGTGACATGACGGTACATTTTTCTGACATTTTCGTTCATGTTGAGCGGAATGAGCTTTATTTCGGGGTGGGCGTTTGCGAAAACACAGAAAATTTCATGCGCGAAGCCCTGCGCCATAAAATCTATGCCGTCAAAGTCAATCTCGACTTCCTTAAACTGCTCAAGACGGCTTACAAGGCGTTTCGCCTGTGAGCGTGAAATCGGGGAGGAGTCAAAAATATTTTTCATCGGAATGTTTGTTCTTGTGAAGCCGTTGTCAACATCGGAGAATGTGTTGAAAACATCGATAAGCTGTTTTTTAGAGCTGTTTGACAGTGTAAGCTCGACAACGGTGCCGAAGGGATAATCCTTTTCGATATCGGAAAGCGTACTCTCTCTGTATTTATTGAAGGTGAATACTTTTTTGTCGGAATAGATAAGAAACTCATCCATAATCCGTGAAGTGAAAAAAATTCCTTCGCCCGAATGACATGTGTTATCCGTCGTCAGTTTTCCTTTGGCAAGCTCTATTATTGCTTCATCGGTTGAAAGAAGATTGAAGTAATCCTTCAGCTTGCGAAAAACACCGACACCGTCATCTGCGATTGTAACTTTTATGAAAGCGCTGTTTTTTTCAATGACAATACAAAGATGTTCCGCTTCTGAATGGTCTATTACGTTGTTTACCATTTCACAGAAGGCGTACGCCCAGATTTTTTTTACGTTATCGGGCAGTTCGGTGATTTCAGGCTCCAGAGAATTTGAAAAAATATAATTTTCGCTTACGATTTCGCCTTCTGAACGGAGATATTCAAACGATAATTTTTCTGTGACGAGAGCATAATTGTCTCTGCCTGTTTTTGTGATAACACCCTGTTCTTCAAGCTCATTAAGATATTTGTGCACGGTGCTTGTGCTTATGT
>CAVFUV010000208.1:0-3967 GCA_963625735.1 bacterium | reverse complement strand
CAGCGGGTTCTCCTACAATTCTGACAGACGGAAAATGGGCTTGGCCGGGCACATTGTCATATTATGTGAGAAATTACAATCTTGCATTAAACAGTGATTTTTTGAAGAGCATGGCGGAAAATCGTTGGGAAGTACCAATTAAGGAAAAAGATTTGGATTATTCAAGCATAAGCATAGACGGGTTTTCAATTTAACAATCAATCAAATTCAGCGAAATTCATTGAATTAATGCATTTTAAGAAAGACTTTATTTGCAAATTACTTTGTATAGTAAAGTCTTTTTTTCTGTTCTCTTTCGAAGTAATCATTCTCTTAAATTATTGAATTCAGGTTACAGTTGTGATAAAATGTTATGTTATAGGTTCTAAACGGAAATTCGTAAATAAATGTAAGGAACAGTGAAGAATTTAACTGAGGAAAATGGGAAGGGGAGGCGAGCAAGGCGAGCCGCACGCCCGAGCAAGGCGAGGGCGAAGCCGGCGACGAACGAGCTGCCGAAGGCGGCGAGTGAGGAGGAGGCATGGTGCCCGAACGAGTCAAATTTATTCGGTTGCCGTCCTCGGCGACCGGATAAATGAAGACGAGAGAGGGCACGCCGCTCAAAGTGGCACCTGTCGGTCCGGACTTTAAATGACCTCATTCAAAAGATTGACCGACCGGGCAGACAGGTGCACTGCAGAGCGGCCCTGCTCCGCTTATAACAAGGCCCTGCCCCCCCCAAAAAAAAATCCCGTGAAGTTCATTATTCATAGCCAAAGGCGACTTCACAGCACAGCGACTTCATAGCCGTCAGGTGACTTCATTTTATTCGCCCTGCTCACGGCAAAGCCCGGTGCCAAGTGCCTAAAAGCTCACTTTCCGCGAAGCCATCGCTTATATCCAATAGCAAATCTTCGCAATGCAAAAAAAATCCCACATTTTGCGAAGCCAATTGCTAATTGCACATTGCACACTGCTAATTGTCTAAAATCTCGCCTCACGCGAAGCCATATAATCCAAGACACGCAGTGTCTTCCTTAGCCACTGGATACTGGCCACTGACCACTGACCACTGGCCACCGGCCACTGACCACCGGTCACTGACCACCGGCCACTGACCACCGGCCACTTCTTCGCTACTTCCAATTACTTTTATTTGCACGAAAACTTCTGTATAGTAAACAATCTAATCTCTATCTTTCTCCGGAGGAAATATGGACTATTTTTGCGGAAATTATGACGTTGCCGTTATCGGTGCGGGTCATGCCGGGATAGAAGCGGCACTCTCCGCCGCCAGACTCGGCAGCAAAACCGTTGTGTTTACAATAAGTCTTGATATGATAGGCAACATGCCCTGCAATCCGTCAATCGGCGGCACTTCAAAGGGTCATCTTGTGCGTGAAATTGACGCGTTGGGCGGCGAAATGGGCAAGGCGGCCGATAAAAACACTCTGCAGAGCCGTATACTCAATCTGGGCAAAGGCCCTGCCGTTCACTCTCTTCGTGCGCAGATTGACAGGCGAGAATATGCCAAATATATGAAGCATGCACTCGAAAAGCAGGAAAATCTTGATCTTGTTCAGGCCGAAATAGTGTCACTTGAAAAGCAGGACGACGGTTTTATTCTAAAAACGAAATTAGACTGTGTTTATAAGTCAAAAACCGTTGTAATCGCAACAGGAACATTCCTCAAAGGCAAAATTTATGTCGGCGACAAGAGCTTTTCCTCCGGTCCGGACGGTGTATTTCCTGCGGATGAGCTGTCCTCAAGTCTTATCAAAGAGGGTGTACCGCTTCGCCGCTTTAAGACGGGCACTCCGTCAAGAGTTAACAAACGCAGCGTTGATTTTTCTCAGCTTGATGTCCAGTACGGTGATGAACGTGTTGTTCCGTTCTCTTTTGACTGTGAAAAACTGCCCGAAAACATTCTGCCGTGCTATGTGACATATACAAACAGCGAGACAAAACGCATAATTATGGAAAATCTGTCCCGTTCTCCGCTTTACGGCGGCAAAATCGAGGGAATAGGCCCCAGATACTGCCCCAGCATAGAAGATAAAATGGTTCGTTTTTCCGAAAAGGAACGCCATCAGATATTTATTGAGCCGTGCGGACTTGACACCGAAGAATTGTATTTGCAGGGGCTTTCTTCCTCTCTGCCGATTGATGTACAGGAAGGATTTATTCACTCCATAAAAGGACTTGAACACGCACACGTCATGCGCAACGCTTATGCGATTGAATATGACTGCACCGATCCGCAGAGCCTTAAGGCGACACTTGAATTTATTAAAATTCCCGGACTTTTCGGCGCGGGTCAATTCAACGGCTCGAGCGGATACGAGGAAGCCGCCGCACAGGGGCTTGTGGCAGGTATTAATGCCGCGCTTAAAGTTCAGGGAAGAGAACCGCTTATTCTTGAACGCTCCGGTTCATATATCGGCACTCTTATAGACGATCTTGTAATAAAAGGCTGCAATGAGCCTTACAGAATGATGACTTCACGCAGTGAATATCGTCTTATCCTGCGACAGGACAATGCCGATCTTCGTCTGACTGAGACAGGCTACAAATTAGGGCTTATAAGCGAAGAGAGATATCAGAAGCTTCTCAAAAAGAAAGAGCTTATAAAGACGGAACGTGCGAGAATAGAAAAACAGGTTATCGCTCCGAATGACGCTTTGAATGAAATGCTTGTTTCACGTGAAACATCACCCATGACAACAGGCTGTAAACTTGCAGATTTAATTCGCCGCCCACAGCTGAATTATGAACTGCTGACTCCGTATGATAGCAATCGTCCCGATTTGCCTTATGAGATTTTTGAACAGGTCGAGATTGATGTAAAGTATGAAGGCTACATAAAACGCCAGTATGCACAGGTCAACGAAATGCACCGCCTTGAGGTAAAACTCATTCCCGAAGATATAGATTATAACGACGTCATAAATCTTCGTCTTGAATCCAAAGAAAAGCTTACAAAAATCCGTCCGCACAACATAGGGCAGGCGAGCCGTATATCCGGTGTCAGTCCGGCCGATATATCTGTTCTGCTTATCTATCTTGCCAAAAACAGGTGAAAATATGATTTCAAAAGAGCTTCTTATAAAATCCGCACAGCTGTATAATATAAATCTTGATGACACGGCGTGTGAAAAGTTCGATTTATACGCCGAACTGCTTGTGGAATACAATGAAAAAGTCAATCTCACAAGAATAACCGAACCGGATGATATAGTCATAAAACATTTTGTCGATTCGCTCGCTCTGTGCAGATTTGTCGATATAAAAGACGGAACTAAGCTTTGCGATGTCGGCACGGGTGCAGGATTTCCCGGAATGGCGCTTCTTGTCGCAAAACCGAATATAAATGTTACTCTGTTTGACTCTATCAACAAAAAGCTTGAGTTTCTGCGTTTTCTTTCAAAAGAGCTTGATTTGCAACCCGAAATTGTTACCGTACGTGCGGAGGATGCCGGAAAGGACAAGAAATACAGAGAAAAATTCGATATAGTCACCGCAAGAGCAGTCGCACAGCTTAATGTTTTAAGTGAATACTGCATTCCGCTTGCTAAAGTCGGCGGTGTGTTTGCTCCGCTTAAAGCCGTGATGACAGCCGAAGAAGAAAAAAGAGGTATTTCCGCCGCCGCAATGCTCGGAGCGAAGAAGATAGACAGACAGGTTTATAAAATCCCCGACGGCAGCGACAGGGAAGTAATTGTATTCGAAAAGATATCCTCCACACCGACAAAATACCCTCGAGTTGCGGCACAGATATCAAAAAAGCCCCTTTAATGTTTCACGTGAAACAATTTTCTCAAAAATACTCCCAACTTCCGCAAATTCCTTGCTTTTAGCAACTGAGTATAATATAATAGGTAAGTATTAGTTTATTATTATGCAAAGAACAAACCGTGCAAGACGCGAAGCTTATATAATCCAAGACACGCAGTGTCTTCCGACATTGTTAATTGTTAATTGTTAATTG
>CAVFUV010000207.1:0-4069 GCA_963625735.1 bacterium | reverse complement strand
GAATATGTAGTTGCGGAGATTCAACTGCGTACGATAGCCATGGATTTCTGGGCAAGTCTTGAACACGATATCCGGTATAAAGTAGACAAAACCAAACTGCCTGAGGGTATCAATGAGGAAATGTTCGAGTGTGCCGAAAAGATAGCGGAGATCGATCATCAGATGCAGGATATGTACCACAGAATCAAAGCAGCTGAATAAACAAACAGACTTTCGACTTCCGGACTTATACGGCCTCCGAGGACATCTTTGTTTGATTTTAAGATTTTTATCTGTTCTCCATCGGTATATATTCCTGAATAGGCTTTACTCCGATATATGCCGGACGAATAATCTTTCCTGCATTTTGCAGCTCCTCCAAGCGGTGGGTGCTCCATCCCGCAATACGTGCCATCGCAAAAATCGGTGTGTATAACTCACAGGGCAGATCCAACATCCGGTAGATAAGTCCGGAGTAAAAATCAACATTGGCACTGACGCCCTTGTACATTTTTCGCTTTTTCGCAATGATTTCCGGTGCCAGCTTCGCAACCAGCGAATAAAGGGCATAATCCGCTTCATATCCTTTTTCCGCGGCAAGAGAGGCGGCACAGTCCATCAGAAGCCCTGCTCTCGGGTCGGATTCGGAATAAACGGCATGACCGATACCGTAAATTAGTCCCGCACGGTCAAAGGTCTCTCTGTTTAAGAGTGCCGTCAGATATCCTGCAACGGCGTCCTCGTCTTTGGTATTAATGCTTTTCTTCATATCTTCAAACATCCGTACCACCTTGATATTGGCCCCTCCGTGGCGAGGTCCTTTCAGAGACCCAAGTGCCGCAGCAATGGCGGAATAGGTGTCTGTGCCCGAAGATGTCACGACATGGGTAGTAAAGGTAGAATTGTTTCCGCCGCCGTGTTCGGCATGCAGCACCAAAGCAAGATCGAGCAGTTTTGCCTCAAGGTGAGAATATTCTCCGGAAAGACGCAGCATATGCAAAAAGTTCTCTGCCGTCGAGAGTTCCTTATCAGGACAGTGGATTACTAAGCTCTGCCCTCGATGAAAGTGCTGATACGATTGGTAACTGTATACAGCCAGCATTGGAAATGTGGCGATGAGCTGCAGACACTGCCGCAGGACATTTTCTGTGGATATATTGTCAGGGTCGTCGTCATAAGTATAGAGCGCCAGTACACAGCGGGAGAGAATATTCATTACATCTCGCCCCGGTGCTTTCATAATCATATCCCTTACAAAGGATTTCGGCAGGCTGCGGAATTCGGCGAGCATTTTTTCAAACCGCTGCAATTCTTTTTTGTCCGGAAGGGAGGAAAACAGCAGGAGATAGACAATTTCTTCAAAACCGAAACGGTTTTGAGAAGAAAATCCTTCCACTAAATCGCATATGTTGTACCCACGATAGTAAAGCTCCCCCGGGCAGGTATGAACAGTTCCGTCCGGTGCTTTCTCCTTTGCTTTAATGGTGGATATTTCGGTAAGACCGGTCACAACGCCGTTTCCACGCATATCTCTGAGCCCTCTGAACACGGCGTGTTCGGAATACATATCCGGAATAATACCATTTCTCTCGTCGGAAAGCGCGGCAAGCCGCCGCAGATTTTCTGTTGTTTTTTTCGTATAGATCATATCGGTTAATCCTTTCGTTACCTTGGGCGGGATGGTGTATGAAAATATAAAAACAGGCGCACAGTTACCTTTTGAACCGGATCTGTGTGCCTGTTGTTTTTCTGTCATTTTTCTTTTACAGCTTTGGCATCGATACAGTCGCACCGGTGTCATATTCAAATTTATACGAATAAAAGCCGGGTATTCGTGTTTATAATCTGACTGTGTTCGTCCGATGCTGACTCCGTCCGGTCTCAGCTGTAAAGCATGGCAAGAACTTTGTCTTTTCCTATCTCATCATTTGCTTTGAGCTTGATCCCAAGAGACGGAATATTGGTTTTGGTGCTGAACGAACCCGGCCGAAATACTGTACATTCCGTAACGACGTCCTCGACATTTTTTCTGTCGTTTTGTATCGAAACGAGGGAACCCCGGAAGACTGATGTAGGTAACCTCTACGACCGTGCAAGCGAGAACAGTTGTTATGGGCCCATACCGCAGGTGCTTTTCGCTTCAGTATTTACCATCTCACCTCTCACCATTCGACTGCACCGATAAATACCGACGGCCCGTTGATGTCGTCTACAATGACACAGACGAACGATCGGTCTAAAATTTCATCGCGGTTTGCTTCGATTCATTCTGATTCGTGAGCATTATATGAGGTAATCCGAATTACCGCATCACGCAGTTCGTCACTGAATCCGTTCAGGTCATCATGCCCAATTGCACCTTCATTGACCAGACGGCAAAGATCAGTGAGAAGTTCCGATTTGCGCATTTCTATCAGTACACCGGTGCATCGCTTATCCCGGCGTATACGCTTATATAATTCCCAAAACTTTTCCGCCTCCGAACCGTCACGGCTCAATAATTCAATATATTCGCGGTTGAGTCTCCCGATAAATGATTCCTGCCAGCCGGCGATTCTTTCCCGGAACAGATCCCAATCCCGTTTTGAAGTTAAACTTGACTGCATGATCTCACCTCTGCCAAAACTTATCGTTCGTCAAACAGATAGTTTTTCAGATAACAGGAAACTGCTTCGGAAATCTGTTTGACATCTTTGTCCGATGTGTTGATCATCAAATCATAGTTCTGACTGTCTCCCCATTTCTGATTGCTGAAATAGCTGTAGTATCTTGACCTGCCTTTGTCAATCGATCGAATGTTTCGTTTTATCTTGCAATCGGACAGATTTTCATCTTCCGGGCTGCGTTCCCGGCAGCGTTTCAGCTTGCTGTCGGCATCGGCATAGACAAATATGCGAAACGGATTCATTTCCCTGAGGATGTAGTCGGCACAGCGTCCGACAATAATACAGTCAGCTTTTTCCGCCAACTCCTTTATTATGTTGTGCTGTTCGGCAAAAACCGTAAGGCTTCGGTCAAATTCTGTATACGCATAGTAAGCCGAATGAAAGCTCATTCCGGCGTGAATGGGGTAGGACATATACGGGCGGTCTTCGGTAATTCTCTCAACATACTCCTCGGAGAGCTTTGTGCGCTTGGCAATTTCCGTTACAATTTCCTGATCGTAATATGCGATTTGCAGCTTTTCCGAAATCCTGCGACCGATTTCCCGACCGCCGCTTCCGAACTCGCGACCTATTGTGATGATTTTTTTCATATTGTACCTCCTGTAAAATGCCGCAAGGCACCGACCTTGCCATGCAAAGCCGATGCCTCGTTTTCGATTATTATTGGCTCGTGGGCTTTGCCAAATAATTTGCCTACGGGTCTGTATGTATGTTTTTTATCTGTCTGAGTCGAGTTTTGTTGTGCGTACTCCGATATATTTTCCGCTTTTAATGCGTGCATCCGTCGGCTTTGACACATTTTCGGGAATAATCCAATAGGACCCCACTTTTTGTGCCCCACTGACGCGTCCGTCATTACAAAGAGTACTGACGCGGCGACGCGAAAGATGCCAGCGGTCTGCCGCCTCGATAGCTGAAATGTACTTCAAGCCATACATCTCCTCTCTGCATATATTATATACCTAACCTGGAACAATGTCAAGACCTTGCAGGATAGCCGATTGATTTCCTTAATAAAATCACATTTACCAATCTCCGCACCATGTAGGGTTCCTTGACGAACATTGCCGAAGTGGTGTATAATGTTTTCAATATAAACCGCAAAGAAATGGTGACTCTTGAGTTTTCCGATTTTTATGGTTCATTTTCTCAGCGGAAAGTTCTTCTGCTGAAAGAGATAAAAGTATATAAACTGCAAGGAAACGACTTTACAATATCAGAGAAAGAGTTGATTACACAAATACATGAAAAGAAAAATACTTTTTGTCATAGCATTAATAGCGGTTGCCGTAGGAGTATATTCTGCGATTCAACTTTACAAGGAAATATCCGAATACCGGAAAGGCTCCGAGGTCTATGATAATATGACCGCATATATAAAAGAACCTGCGGAAGATACTATTTCGGAGAACACGGGCGAGACT
>CAVFUV010000206.1:0-4075 GCA_963625735.1 bacterium | reverse complement strand
TTAATTGTTAATTCTTAATTGTTAATTCTTAATTGTTAATTCTTAATTGTTAATTGTAAATTGTAAATTAATCTCTTTATTTTTCTGTTGCGGTATGTTAAAATATACCCGATTTTCTTTCGGAGGTGAGTTCGGTTGAAGTTACCGAAAAAATTAAACAGAGCTGTCGGGTTGATAGTAAACGGTGTCGCAAACAGTGTTTCACAGACTTCCGTCAAGGGCAAGGGTGATTTTCTGCCGCCGGCGGAGGGTATAGGCGAGGCGTGCAGAGCGGCTGCCGCCGAAGGGTGTGTGCTTCTTAAAAACGACAACAATATTCTTCCCGTAAGCACCCAAAACAATATAGCGTTGTTCGGCAGAACGGCGTACGACACATTTTTTGTCGGCTACGGCTCGGGCGGCGACGTTAACGCCCACTATACCGTATCAATCGCTGACGGTCTTAAGGCTGATAAGAACATCAAGATAAACAGAAAGCTTGACCTTGTCTATGAGGCGTGGCGTAAGAAAAACCCCGTCGACAACGGTTTCTGGGGATTCTGGCCCATGAGCTACGATGAAATGCCCCTCTCGGAAGCAGTTGTAATCGAAGCGAAGCACAAATCCGACACGGCGTTTGTCGTTATCGGCAGAGCGGCGGGCGAAGACAGAGAAAACAAACTCGAAAAGGGAAGTTTTTATCTGACAGACGAAGAGGAGCATATGCTTCATCTTGTCACAAAGCACTTTGACAGAACGTGCGTAATTCTCAATATCGGCGGCGTGTTTGATTTCTCGTGGGTCGAGAAATACCGCATCCCGTCTGTTCTTGTCTGCTGGCAGGGCGGCATGGAAACGGGCAATGCCGTTGCGGATATAGTGTCGGGTGCGGTTACGCCTTCGGGGAAGCTTACCGACACGATAGCAAGAAGCTATGAAGACTACCCGTCGGCCGATAATTTCGGCGGCAAAAAGCAGAATACGTATGTTGAGGACATTTTTGTCGGATACAGATATTTTGAAACGTTCTGCCCCGAAAAGGTGCTGTTCGAGTTCGGCAGGGGAATGTCGTATACAACATTTGACTATTCCCACATTACATTTATATATAATGACGGTACATTCACTGTTGAAGCCGATATCAGAAACACCGGCAGTTATTCCGGCAAAGAAACGGCGCAGGTTTACTGTGCGTTCAGAGGCGACAAACTCCCGAACCCCGAAATGCGTCTTGCGGCATTTAAGAAGACAAAAGAGCTTGCCCCCGGCGAGAGCGAGCATATCGCAATTGATTTCCCGGAGTATGTCATTTCTTCATATGACGACAGCGGCATAACGGGTCATGAGTCGTGCTATATCCTCGAAAAGGGCAAATATGACATAAGACTCGGCACGGATATCCGCCACACGGTTAGTGCCGGCATACATGAAGAACCGGACACGAGAGTGCTTGTGGAGCTGAGTCAGACCTCGGCTGTGCCGTTTGAACACCGCTTTATGCGTCTGAGACCCCTCTATACCGACGGCAAGACACGCAAGACCTTTGAGCCGACACCGACAAGAAGCGTTGATCTCAAAGAGAAAATCCTCACTCATCTGCCGCCGTACCTTAAGCGTACCGACAAAACAGTCACTATGGACGACGTAATAAAGGGTGAGGCTACAATAGCCGACCTTGTGGCGACTCTCTCCGATGAGGAGCTTGAAGCCATTTCCCGCGGCGACTATATCATGAATTCACCTTTGGGAGCAAAGGGCAATGCGGGCGTTTTCGGCGGTGTTACACAGTCGCTTCGTGATAAGGGTATTCCTCCGATTACATGCACGGACGGACCTTCGGGTATACGTCTCAGCGAGTCGTCCGCTCTTCTTCCGAACGGTGCGGCGCTTGCTTCAACATGGAATATCAACACCGTAAAAGCCGTATATTCACTTCTGGGCAAAGAGATGCTCGAAAGAGGCTCGGATGTTCTGCTCGCTCCCGGAATGAATATTCACAGAAATCCCCTGTGCGGCAGAAACTTTGAATATTATTCCGAGGACCCCGTTATCTCGGGTGAAATAGCTTCGGCTGTTGTCGAAGGGCTTCAGTCTGTGGGCGTATCCGCATGCCCCAAGCATTTCTGCTGCAACAATCAGGAGACGATGCGTACAAGAAACAACTCAATCGTATCCGAGAGAGCGCTGCGTGAAATCTATCTCAAAGGCTTTGAAATCTGCGTAAAGAAAGCACACCCCAGAGCGATTATGACCTCGTACAACAAGATAAATGACGTATGGGGACACTATAACTATGAGCTTGTAACGTCAATTCTAAGAGGCGAATGGGGCTACGGCGGACTTGTAATGACCGACTGGTGGATGCAGTCGAGTGCGTCACCCGAATTCCCGGCGATGAAAAATCAGGCGTACAGAGTAAGAGCCGGTGTGGACGTTCTTATGCCGGGCGGACCGAGAGCGGGCAAAAAAGTCCCGGACGGCACACTTCTCGCAACACTCGGCAAGCAGGAGGGCATAACCCTCGGCGAATTGCAGATGACGGCAATGCACGTGATAAGATTCGCGGTCGAAACGAGATATAAGTTCAATAAATAAAACTTATTGCGGACTGAAAAGGGGCCGGGGACCGGGGGTCGGGGGTCGGGGATATAGGAAGTCCTGCGGACTTGATTTATAAGCTACGCAGATGTTTAAGACTGTGAAAAAATCGATAATCTAATCATTGACGTAGCTTTATAATCCAAAACGCTTCAGCGTTTTCCTTCTCTGACCCCCGGTTCCCGGTCCCCGACCCCTTCTATAGTAAAAAGTCAATTCTCAATAAAGCTACGCAAATAGCCTTGATTTTACTGCACAACCTATGCTAATATAAAGAAAAAAACAGGAGGCAATTATGGAACAGGTTGCAATTGTTCTTGCCGAAAACATGACTGCGGCGGCACAGTGGATTAACAACACCTTCGCGTCATTTGACACGGCAATACTTGAATTTTACTACAAACTGCACTCGGGTGCGGCAGGCGGATTTTTCGACTTCTTCTTCAAGCACTTTACGCTCTTAGGCGAAGACGGAATTTTCCTCATTATACTTTCACTCATCCTTCTTATGTTCAAAAAGACACGTAAGGTCGGTGCGGGTATGCTCGGCGGCATAATCATCGGCGCCGTGTTTACGAACCTCACAATCAAGAACATTGTTGCTCGTCCCCGTCCGTACGCCACCACTCAGCACTGGCAGGACTATTGGAACGAAGTAAACGGCAGACTTGAGAGTGAATACTCATTCCCCTCGGGCCACACGACTTCCGCAATGGCGGCAATGACACCTGTATTTCTCTTCTGCAAAAAGAACGTAAGCTGGCTGGCGTTCGTGTTTGTAATTCTGATGGGCGCGTCAAGAAACTATCTGTTCGTCCACTTCCCGTCCGATATCCTCGGCGGCATAATCGTCGGCGGACTCGCAGGGCTTCTCGCTTATCTCATCGTAAAGTTCATCTACAACAAGATGAACGAAGAGAAGAAGCTCGGCAATTTCGTGCTGAATTTCGATATTCGCAATATCTTCAAGAAGAAAGCATGATTGGATTTTTTCAAAAAACCAACTCTATGAAAAGGGGCCGGGGACCGGGTGCCGGGGGCCGGAGAAAAAAATATCCGGTTGCCTGTATTCGGTGACTAAGGTAGTCCTGCGGACTTGATTTATATAGTTTCGCAAATTTTCAGTCAAAATAATAAAAGAGAGCTGAGGGCAAATGCTATGACCACATAAGGAAGCAATTTCAAAATAACGTGGCAAGGCAAAAGCAAAATGAAACAGGCATCGTAAATTGTAGAAATGCTTTTTACGGTGCCTCTTCCTTATCTATACAATCATTTTTGCTAAAAAAGCAACCTTGCCATTCATTTAATAAATCCGCACATTCGATTACTGCTGCTCTTTACGATATAATAATCACAGAAAAATTGAAGGAGGGGCAGTTGATGAAGCAGAAATATTACCTTGCGCTCAGTACCGAAGAATGGCGGTTTTTGATTCACTGCTTGAACAATTTCCGCAATCGGCTTATTTCGGAGGACAGATATACCGATGCCGTGG
>CAVFUV010000205.1:0-4133 GCA_963625735.1 bacterium | reverse complement strand
TATCATACGGCTTGCCGTATATCATATCGCGTCAGCGATATATCATTAAAAACCTTCCTCTTTTGTCAAGTCCGGCAAAAGAGTTTTTTTTACTATATTTTCGTCGCATCTTCAGATTTGCATATCTATCAAATTTCCGTTTGTTGAATTATCACTTTTTATTTCCGAAATAATTGTGTATTGCGTTGAATTTGACAGTTGAAAAATGCGGCAGAAATGGTATACTTATATTTGCTTTTAGAGCATTATTTTAACGAATAAAAAGGAGTGATTTCTGTGAAAAAACTGTTTGGCGGAATCAACATGAAGTGGCTCTATGTTCTTCTGTTTGCCCTTGGGGCAGGCGTGTACACAGGGCTTGTTCTGTGCATTCCCGCGCTTAACGAAACTTCGTTTCAGGATATCGGCATATCATATGAATGGTGGGTTATCTTCGCCGTCATTGTTGTTGTAAACTGCGACAAGAGCTGGGAGGCCGCTCTCAAGTGCTTTCTGTTCTTCCTTATAAGTCAGCCGGTTGTGTATCTTGTTGAGATACTCTGTCGTCATCTGACTTTTGATCAGGCGTGGATTTATTACCGTCAGATGTGGCTCCCGATGACCTTTGCGACACTGCCGGGCGGCTTTATCGCTTATTTCTGCAAAAAGCCAAATGCTTTCGGTTCTGTTATTATGGCACTCGGCAACACCATAGAGGGTGTTATGGCGGCATCGCTTATCGCACAGTCTGTTGACGATTTTCCGCATCATATCATAAGTGCCGCCGTCTGTGTCGCCGCAATTGTCGTTATGACATTGTGTGTTCAGAAAAACAAGACATACAGAATTGTGACATTCGTTCTGTCCGCCGTGTTCATAGCTGCCATACTCATGTTTATGAAAGTAAGAGGAATGGCACTCTATTAATCGGCAAAGCCCGAAGGGGGACTTAAGTTATGAAAAAATGTATTTCCCTGATATTAAGCTTGCTTGTCGTGCTGTCTTTTGTCGGCTGCAAAAGTGAAAAGCCTGTTGAAACCACTTCACCGGCGGTTGCTGAAACGACAAACGAAAATACGGCAACGGCAAGTGTAAATACGGCGGTATTCGGAGGTAAGGAAATGGACTATGTAAAATTCGGCTCGGGAGAAAAGACATTTGTCATAATTCCCGGTCTGTCCGTTCACAGTGTTATGGGGCTTGCCGACAGCATTGCCGCCGCATATAAGGATTTTGTCGAAGACTACACAGTGTATCTTTTTGACAGAACAAAACAGTTGACATACGGCTATACGGTTCGTGAAATGGCAGACGACACTGCCGAGGCTATGAAGTCGCTCAATATTCGGGATGCGTATGTTTTCGGCGCTTCACAGGGTGGCATGATAACGCTTTATCTTGCCGCAGATTACCCGGAGCTTGTAAAAAAGGCGGTTGTCGGTTCGTCACTTGCCGCAAATAACACCACGTTCAATAATATTGTGAATGAGTGGATAAGCCTTGCCGAGGAAAAGAACGAAACGGGGCTTATCGAGAGTTTTGTTGACAATGTCTATTCAAAAAATACGCTTGACGCCTACCGTGATACGCTTATTTCGTCAAATCTCGGCATAACGGACGAAGAGTACGAGAGATTTATAATTCTCGCAAAATCGTGTGTCGGCTTTGACTGCACGGCGGACCTTTCCAAAATAACCTGCCCCGTGCTTGTCCTCGGTGCGGAAGGCGACAAGGTGACAACCCCCGACGGCTCAAGACAGCTCGCGGAGATTCTTAACTGCGACATCTATATGTACGATGACACATACGGTCATGGGGTTTATGATGAAGCAGAAGACTATAAGCAGCGTATACTTGACTTCTTTAGTTAGGGACCGGGTGTCAGGGGCCGGGGACCGGGGAAGGAAGTCCTGCGGACTTGGATTATAAGCTTCGCTTCGTTTAATATGGAGTGAGGAGAGTGGCTTCGCGAGAGGTAAATTTAAAAAACCGCCCGATTTATTTCGGACGGCTTTTTGTTTTTTAGCGGAAATATGAAGTTAACTCAAAATTTAGCGGAAAAGCAAAATTTTCGAACAACTCCACACTCCACACTCCACACTGTTTTTAGCTCCACACTTTTGTTCTCATTACTGCAAGCATTGCTCCTTACTTACTTCTTACGCTCCCGGTGTGGAGGTCGTCTTAAGCGTTACATCGTGATATCCGCCCTCGACTATGCTTGTTGCGGAAACAAGTGTAAGCTTTGCCTTTTCGTGAAGCTCGGGAATTGATGTTACACCGCAGTTGCACATTGTGGATTTTACTTTATAAAGGCTCTTTTCGACATTGTCGTGAAGGGGACCGGCGTATGTTACATATGAGTCGACGCCCTCTTCAAATGACAGCTTTGTGCTGCCGCCGAGGTCGTAACGCTGCCAGTTTCTCGCTCTGTTTGAGCCTTCACCCCAGTACTCCTTTACGTACGCGCCGTTAATGAACAGCTTGTTTGTCGGGCTTTCGTCAAAGCGTGCGAAGTATCTGCCGAGCATTACAAAGTCCGCGCCCATCGCAAGGGCGAGAGTAATATGATAGTCATAGACAATGCCGCCGTCGGAGCAGACGGGGATATATACGCCTGTCTTTTCGTAGTATTCGTTTCTGGCGTTGACAACGTCAATAAGAGCGGATGCCTGACCTCTGCCTATGCCTTTGGTTTCTCTGGTGATGCAGATTGAACCGCCGCCGATGCCGACCTTGATAAAGTCCGCACCTGCCTCGGCTAAGAACAGGAAGCCTTCTCTGTCGACAACATTACCGGCACCCACTTTGACGGTGTCGCCGTATTTTTCACGGATGAAATCAATTGTCTTTTTCTGCCAGCAGCTGTATCCTTCTGAGGAGTCTATGCACAGAACGTCCGCACCTGCATTTACAAGAGCGGGAACTCTCTCTGCGTAGTCACGTGTGTTTATACCTGCGCCGGTCATAAAACGTTTGTGTGCGTCAAGAAGCTCATTGGGGTGACGCTTATGCGAGGAATAGTCCTTTCTGAAAACAAAGTACATCATATTGCCTTCGCTGTCGACAATGGGAAGAGAGTTGAGCTTGTGCTCCCAGATTATGTCATTGGCTTCTTTAAGTGTTGTCTCCGCGGGGGCTGTAATCAGCTTTGAGAGGGGAGTCATGAACTCCGATACTTTCATGTCGGTGCTCATTCTGCTTATACGGTAGTCACGGCTTGTTACAATACCGAGGAGCTTGCCTGTGGGTGAACCGTCGGCTGTTACGGCAACCGTTGAAAAACCGTTCTTTTCTTTAAGTGCGATAACATCGGCGAGAGTGTTGTCGGGCGTGAGGTTAGATGCGCTTACGACAAAGCCGGCCTTGTAGCCCTTTACACGCGCGACCATAGCCGCTTCCGATGCGATGCTCTGTGAACCGTAGATGAACGACATGCCGCCCTCTTTTGCGAGCGCGATTGCGAGTGTATCGTTTGATACGGACTGCATTATGGCGGAAATCATGGGAATGTTGAGCGTGATTGCCGGTTCTTCACCCTTTTTGTACTTTACAAGAGGTGCTTTCAGCGACACGTTATCGGGAATGCACTGTTCGGAAGTGTAACCGGGGATGAGAAGGTATTCGCTGAAGGTGTGTGAGGGTTCCGTGATAAATGTTGCCATATATTCAACCTGCTTTCAGATAAATTTTCGAGTATATTTTATTTATTCTATCATGCGGAATAATTCCAGTCAATATAAAACGGGAATTTTTTATTATGAAATTTAGATCAAGGGGTCGGGGTCTGGGGCCTGGGGTCGGGGGCTAAGGAAGTTCTGCGGACTTGGATTATAAAGCTTCGCTTCGATTAATGTGGAGTGTGGAGCTTAAAAAGTGTGGAGAGTGGAGAGTGGAGTGTGGAGTGTGTGGAGTTGTTTGAAAATTTTGCCGGTTCGCTTAATTTGAGATGATTTCATCTTTTTGCTCAAATACAAAGATAAATCGGGCGTTTCTTTGATAAAATTATCTTTTACGTAGACTAACTTCACACTCCACACTCCACACTCAATGAAGCGGAGCTATATAATCAAGACACGCAGTGTCTTCCGACATTATGTGAACCTGTCAAGTTTTTTGGACAAATAAAGTTCGTAAAAAACTAACAGTTACGA
>CAVFUV010000204.1:0-4145 GCA_963625735.1 bacterium | reverse complement strand
GCACACGGCAGAGAGGCTTTTTTATATATTGTGATTATTTCTTATCGGACAGGTATTTCAGGAAATTGAAGGCTGTTTTGAACCACTTGATGAGGGCGTTGAAGAATTTTTGAATTTTTGCAATGAAGCTCGTGTCTTCGTTGACTTCGTATGTTTCTGTGTCGCAGTTATCGGTTGTCATGGGAGAGATAACATCGTTTTCTCTGTCATATACCATAAACTGCGAAGCGCCCTCAATGTCGTTTACGGTAGCCTGACCGTCATAGTTGAAAACGTATGTCATAAGTGAGTTCTCTTCTTTAGTCCATTCGTTATGAACGGCGTTTTTGATAAACCATGTGTATTCCGGGAGAACGCACGTTGAAGCATCAATCTGCTTATCGGGGGAGATATATTTTTCGTAGCCGAGAGCGGTACGCTCCGCTATGTAATCATCGGAGAGAGTTGTGCCTGCCTTTGATACAGTAGCGCCGAGAGACGAATATTTTGCAGATACCCATACGTCGCCCTGTTCATCCTTTAAGTCGGTAATGGGCGGCATCTGGAAGCCGTATTTTGAGACAATGCAAATCTTTACGCCGTTATCCTTTGCTTTTGTTAACAGCTCTGGGATATGCTGACGGACAAGTGTGTCATAGTTATCGAGCTTTGCGATAAGTCCGGCATAGGTCTGATATTTTTCACTGTTCTCGTCACCGAAAACAAATGTCTTTGCTTCCTGATATCTATCGGCGGTTACCATGCTCCAATAACCGGGCCATGTGCCGTATGTGGTGGTTACAAGAACGGGAATAAGTCCCTTATAAAGTCTGTTTATGAGGAGCTTCTTAGTGGCGTTTGCAGCAGCATCACCGGTACCGGAGATATTTGCAAGCTCAAGCGTATCCGTAATAAACTCGCTTACAACACTGTCGAGATTGCTGAGCAGGTCTGAAGCGAATTTATCTTTTGCGAAACGAGTGATAGTCTCGCTGTCAAAATCAACATGGCCGGAATAAACCTCACTTGCAAGATCCTGACCGAAGGCAACGGTTGAGCCGAAGCCGATGCCGTTAATTTTTTCTGTACCGTATTTTGCGATATAAGCCAAAATAAGGTTGCCGCCGAGACATTTGCTCATAAGGTTAACCTTTTTTGCACCCGTTGTTTCAAGAATGCAGTCGATGAACTCATCAATGATATCGGCTGTCGCGAGCGGATCAAGACGCCAGTCATACGGTAAGGTGTAAGCGTCAAACAGATACTGTCCGTTTGAGTTTTTATAATCTGTAACCTTCCTCTTCTCGATCAGTGCTTTAAGCTCATCGGAAATACCCGTGCCGTATCTGGGGTTGCCGTTGTTATCAAGTAAGCACTTGTCATAGAGCTTTGTCATCTCTTCGCCGAAAACCTTGTAGTACTCATCAAAATTGCCGGTGAGATAGCCCTTGGTAAAGGAAGGCAGAACGGTCTTGGCGATTGACTTTATTGTATCGCTGTCGACATCAAAATCGTATACGGCGTTGCCGTCCTCATCATAGATTGTCTCGCCGTTTCCGCGGAAATAAAGCGTAGGGCAATCGGTAGTATTATTATGCGGTATCGCATAGACAGCGGGGACAAAGAGTGACACGAGCATAATGAGCGCAAGCGCCACGGAAAGAATCTTTTTCATAATAAATGTTCTCTCTTTCTTTATGCAATTTTAACATAATCTTACCACCGCCCCCGCAAAATTGTCAAGACTTACAAAAGAAAAATGTGAACATATTTTTAATTTTGGACAAAAACCACAGGCGTGAGTCAGAAAAAAAGTCATGCTTGTATTTTCTGTTCGTTTGCAAACGCTCTCACTACAAAAATACTTCACGGCCGGCTTTTTGCGGTTACGAAGAGGTCAGCCTGTTAAGTTGCAACAAGTCTGTTCTTCGCCCGGTTCTGGCAACCTCATGTCCGTCCTCTCCCCTGCACTTCAACTGATAGGTTTTATATGCGGTGCTTTTTTCTTTAGCTCAATTTTTAAAGAAAGACTCGAACCCGAGGCACGTCAATATTACTGCTGATTATCAATTATTAATTGTTTATTATTAATTGTTAATTATTAATTATAAAAAACCCACCCTCCGCAGCACATCCGCAGAAGGTGGGTTTTTATATGATTATTTTTTTATCGTAAATTACATCAGCGAGCAGACAAGCGACGCGAATTCAACCGGGTCTTCGATTGTCATGCCGCCGATAAGGCGTGCTTCGTTATAAAGAAGCTTGGTATAATCGGCAAGGCGGTCGTTATCTGTGCCATAGAGTGATTTAATCTTTTCGGCAACGGGATGGTCTGCGTTGATTTCGAGCACAAGCTCCGCCTTTGCACCGGTAGAGCCGGGCATGGAGCTTAACACCTTCTCCATTTCGGCGGACAGCACACCTTCGTTTGTAAGGCATGAGGGGTGCTTGCCCAACTTATGCGTAAATCTGACGGATGACACCTTGTCGCCGAGAGTCTCTTTCATTGTCTTGAAAAGCTCTTCGTTTGACTCGTTTTCGGTCTTTGCCTCTTCCTTTTCTTCATCGGTCTGGAAGTCGGCTTCACCGGAACATACATTTACAAAGGGCTTCTCATTATATTCCATGAGCATACGGATTGCAAACTCGTCCATGTACTCCGTGAAATAGAGAACTTCAAACCCCTTGGCAAGTGCCGCGTCAACCTGCGGAAGCATTTTCGCTTTTTCGATTGAATCCGCGGCGGCGTAATAAATAGCCGTCTGACCGTCCGCCATGCGTGAAACGTACTCTTCGAGCGTTACATACTTCTCTTCCTTTGAGGACTTGAACAGAAGCAGGTCCTTAAGCTCATCTTTGTTTGCGCCGTAGTCGTTGTAGACACCGAACTTAAGCGACGCGCCGAACGCGTCAAAGAACTTTTCGTAGTCTTCTCTCTTATCCTTAAGAAGCTTTGTAAGCTCGGACTTGATTTTCTTTGATACGGTCTTTGCGATAAGCTTCAGCTGATGGTCATGCTGGAGCATCTCACGGGAAATATTAAGCGACAGATCCTCGCTGTCAACAAGACCTCTTACGAAATTGAAGTGATCGGGAAGCAGCTCACCGCACTTTTCGGTAATAAGCACGCCCTTTGAATAAAGGCGAAGCCCCTTCTCGTACTCCTTTGTATAATAATCAAACGGAGCGTGTGAAGGAATATAGAGAAGTGCGTCAAATGTGGCACTGCCCTCTGTCTTTGTGTGAATGACCTTGAGGGGATTTTCGTAATCCATGAACACTTCTTTATAGAAGGAATTGTATTCATCCTCCGTAATTTCACTCTTGCTCTTTTTCCATATAGGGAGCATGCTGTTGAGAACGGTATCCTCTTCGACAGTCTCATACTCACCTTCCTTGCCTTCAACGGGACGGGAGGAGGACATCATCATCTTAATCGGGAATCTGATGTAGTTTGAATACTTCTTGACAAGAGAAGAAATAGTATACTGCTCAAGATAGCAGCTGTAATTTACTTCTTCGATGTCGTCTTTCAGATATAATGTAATATCCGTGCCGTGTGTCTCTTTTTCGCACGGTGAAACGGTAAAGCCGTCTGCACCTTCCGACTCCCAACAGTTTGCTTCATCGGAGCCGTAAGCCTTGCTCTTGACGATAACTTTGGAGCTTACCATAAACGCGGCATAGAAACCGACACCGAACTGACCTATAATGTCAACGTCCTTACTGTCGGCGTTTTCGGCTTTGAACGCCTGCGAACCGCTCTTTGCGATGATGCCGAGGTTGTTTTCAAGTTCCTCGGCTGTCATGCCGATACCGTTATCGGAAATTGTGAGCGTACGGGCGTCCTTGTCAACGGTAAGCCTGATTGCAAGCTCCTCGGTTGAGGCATCCGCACTGTTGTCGGTCAGCAGACGGAAATGAAGCTTATCGAGCGCGTCGCTTGCGTTTGAAATAAGCTCACGGAGAAAAATCTCCTTATGGGTGTAGATGGAGTTTACCATCAAATCAAGAAGCTTTTTTGATTCAGCTTTGAATTGCTTCTTTTTCATATAAAACACTTTCCTTTCGAATAAACTCTTTAGGAAAAATAAAGAGTTGCAAACTAATAATTCTTTCTTCAGGGCGGCCGGACAATCAAAGACACGAAGTGTCTTTCCTTC
>CAVFUV010000203.1:0-4147 GCA_963625735.1 bacterium | reverse complement strand
ATATAATCATTCTCGACTGCGGTATGTCATTCCCGGATGCGGATATGCCCGGAATTGATTATGTTATCCCCGATTTTTCTTACATTGAAAGAAATGCCGATAAAATCAAGGCAATATTCATAACACACGGACATGAGGACCATATAGGTGCTATTCCGTACCTTCTCAAAACCGTAAACAAACCGATTTACGCTACACGTCTCACAATAGGGCTTATCGAAAGCAAGCTTCGTGAGCATAAGCTTTTGGGTGTCAGCAAGCTTAACACCATAAATCCCGGTGATGTAATCGAAGCCGGCGCATTTTCGGTTGAGGCAATTCATGTCAATCACTCAATTCCCGACGCACTGGGCTATGCCATTAAGTGCGATGCCGGTGTAATAGTGCATACAGGCGACTTCAAAATAGACAACACCCCCATTGACGGCGGTGTCATGGACCTTGCACGCTTTGCCGTTCTCGGGAATGAAGGTGTATTGTGCCTTATGCAGGACTCGACAAACGCCGAACGCACAGGCTACACACCAAGCGAAAGAATGGTAGGGGAGACGCTCGATTCTCTCTTTATAAAGGCCACCGGCAAAAGAATACTTGTGGCGTCGTTTGCTTCCAACATTCACCGTATTCAGCAGATTATGGAAGCAGCTCAGAAGACAAACCGAAAGGTATTTCTGTCCGGCAGAAGCCTTGAAAACGTTGTTTCTATAAGCACCGAGCTTGGGTATCTTAATGTGCCCGATGATCTTGTTTTGCCGATTGACCGACTTAAAGGGTATAGGGATGAAGACACCGTTATCATTACAACGGGCAGTCAGGGCGAACCCATGTCGGCACTTTCAAGAATGGCAATGGGTGAGCATAAAAAGGTAAAAATCGGAAGCAATGACTTTGTTATTATTTCCGCTACCCCCATTCCCGGAAATGAAAAGACTGTCGCTAATACCATAAATGAGCTTATGAAGCTCGGTGCGGATGTGTTCTATGAAAAGAGCCTCGGCATTCACGTATCGGGTCACGCCGCGCAGGAAGAGCTTAAGCTTATAATGAACCTTGTTCGCCCGAAATACTTTATTCCCGTTCACGGTGAGCAGAAGCACATGAGAAAGCATGCCGCACTTGCAGAAAATGTCGGTATTCCCCATAAGAACATAATTGTGCCCGAGCTCGGTTCTGTCATCGAAGTATCAAAATCACATGTTAAGACTCTCGCTCCCGTAACCGCAGGCAGGGTATTTGTTGACGGCTCTGGTGTCGGCGATGTCGCAAGCACGGTGCTTCGTGACCGCAAAAAGCTTGCAACCGACGGTGTTGTGGTTGTTACGGTTATTATTGATGCTTACAGCGGCGAGCAGGTTGCGCCGATTGAGATTGACTCACGTGGATTTGTGTTCGTAAATAACGAAAAAGAGCTTAACGGGTTTGTGTCGAACGCCTGCGAAAAGGTTCTCGACAACTTCGCAAATTCCGTAAATATGGATATTACCGCACTTGAAACAAGAATAAAGGACAGTGTCACAAAAACGCTTTTCGACAAGACAAGACGTTCACCGGTTGTTATTGTAAATGTGTTTGATGTTTGACGATATTCAGTGTCCGGTATCCGGTGATCAGTGAGCGGTGACCGGTATAGCCGGCATACGTTATTCGACACCCGATGTGTTGTGCATTATAATTCTGCATTTTCTTCAATGTTTTGGAGGTGAAATTTTTGAAGCTTAAGCTAAAAGAAATTCTAAAATCAAATCCGATAACATTTATTACGATTTTCTGTGTTGTCGCCGTCAGCGGAATTATATTTTTCTATAACAAAACTGTCGGCATAGCTGTGCTTATTGCCGCTGTACTTCTGAGTGTATCTCAGATTATATGGATGAACAACACGGTCAAACGAAAATCGCAGGATGTCGGACTGCTCAACACATTGCTTTCCGAAAGAGGGGAGCTCGGCACGGAGCTTCAGAATTTCCCGTTTCCGTTTGTCATTTCCGATAATTCGGGCAGAGTAGAATGGTACAACAATCTGTTTGCCGAGATTATTCAGAACTTCCCCGAATATGACGGCATAAACGTTAAATCGCTTTTTGCGAACGAGGTTACACCCGATGTGCTTGACGGCTCATTTTCAGCAGAGCTTAACAGCGGCAAAAAGAAGTACACCGTGTATGTTTCTTCGCTTGAAGAAAATCTGAGGGCGCTGTATTTTATCGACGACACAAATCTAAAGAATATCCGCAAAGAATATCTGCTCAGCCGCCCCGCCGTTCTTATAATCGATGTCGATTCCTTGGACCAGGCGGAGGATGAGCTTGATCACGAAGAATATTTCGCACTTAACGCAAATGTCGACAGACTTATTTCAAAATGGCTTGCGGAATATAACTGCCTTTTCAGAAAACTATCGGACGGCAGATTTGTCGGAGCTACCGAAAAATGCAATCTCGATAAAATGATTGACAAGAAATTCGATATCCTCGATAAGGTTCGGGATTACGACTTCAACAAGCAGAAAACAAATGTTACGCTTTCAATCGGCGTAGGCGTTGAAGACACCTTACGTGAATGTGAAATCGAGGCCCGTGAAGCACTTGATATGTGCCGTGACCGAGGCGGAGATCAGGCGGCGATAAAAGACAAAGACAGCGGAGAATACAGCTTTTTCGGCGGCATGAGAGCCGGCATGGAAAAGAGAGGCAAAATCCGTTCCCGTACATATGCAACACTTCTTGACGAGCGTATATGCGACTCCGATAATGTTCTTATAATGGGTCACAGCTTCGGTGATTTTGACTGCACAGGTGCTGCTGTCGGCATTGCCGTTCTTGCAAAGGCAAGAAATATAAGCGTAAATATTGTTGTAAACGAAGAAAAAAGTCTTGCCTCAGGTCTTATTGATTCCGTAAAGCAGGAAAGCCCCGATTTATTTATCACTCCGGAAGAAGCTCTGAAAATTGCCGACAATTACACATTGCTTGTTATTACAGACACAATGCGTGCAAAAACAGTTGAATGCCCCGAGCTTCTCGACAAGAAGCTCAGAACCTTCATAATAGACCATCACAGACTGACGCCCGATCATATCGAGGGAGCGTCACAGGTATATCTTGAGCCGAATGTATCTTCCGCCTGTGAGATGGTGACCGAGCTTATTCAGTATTCACCTTCAAGACCCAGGCTTACTCAGATTCAGGCACAGGCACTTTTAGCGGGAATAATACTCGATACAAAAAATTATACACTGCGTACGGGTGTAAGAACCTTCCAGGCGGCGGCGTATCTCAGAGACTGCAAGGCAGACCCCGTCACTGTCAGAAAGCTGTTTGCCGGCACAGCCGAAGAAACAGCCAAGGTCAATAAAATCGTTACATCGGCAGAGCTTCACGACAATTTCGCAATTGCCGTTGCCGATGACGATATAGAAAAAATGCGTCTTATCTGTTCAAAGGCCGCAGATGAGCTTCTTACATTAAACGGCGTTGACGCTTCGTTTGTCATATATAAGATAGATACCACGGTGTTTATTTCGGCAAGAAGCTACGGCAGAATCAATGTACAGCTTATTATGGAGCGTCTTGGCGGCGGCGGACATCTAAGCATGGCGGCCGTTCAGCTTAAATGCACAAAAGAAGAAGCCAAAATCAAGCTTATAAACGCAATAAACGAAAGCTTTATTGATACAGGTAAAAACACCGAAAAAACGGAGGAAATAAAATGAAAGTTATCTTAAATCAGGATGTTAAGGAATTAGGCAAAAAAGGCGAGCTTGTCAATGTTTCCGACGGCTATGCCAAGAATTATCTCATTCCTCGCAAAATTGCATCCGTTGCCGATGCAGGAGCTATGAACGAGCTTAAAAACCGTGAGTCCTCCAAGGCTCATAAGCTTGAAGTCGAAAAAGCGGAAGCCAAGAAGGCGGCCGAGACAATCGACGGAAAAACAGTTAAAATCACAGCCAAAGCCGGCACAAACGGCAGACTTTTCGGTTCTGTTACAACTAAAGAAATTGCCGAAAAGCTCAATGTTCAGTATGGTGTCGCAATAGACAAAAAGTGTCTCACTTTATCGGACGACATCCGTTCATGCGGCACTTTCGAATGCTCGGTCAAAGTATATACCGGCATTTCCGCTAAAATTTTCGTAATGGTAAGCG
>CAVFUV010000202.1:0-4165 GCA_963625735.1 bacterium | reverse complement strand
CAACACCGTAGTCGGGTGCTTTATCGGTGTACCATTCGCCCATGTCGTGACCGAGTGCGTAACGCTCTGTGGTTTCAATATGAGTTGCGTCATTTTTGCATATACGCCTGTTTTCACCCTTCTCGGTGCAGGTCTCGTTTACGGAGATGAACCAGTCGCCCCAGTCGTGGCCGGTGGCATTCAGTTCAATCGTATAGCTGTAACCGCAGTCGGTGCAGGTGTATTCAACAAAGCCCTTTTCGAGGCAGGTGGCGTCAAGTCGGTCACTCTCTGCCATGTTGTGATTTTCGGTTACCGTGTGACCTACGATATAGTCTTTGCAGCTTTCACGAAGGCATGTCTTTGTGTGAGTGGCATTGTCGTTATTGTCAACCCATTCGCTGTAATCGTGACCAAGCTCATCAACTACTGTCTGTGCCGTGAATACCTCGCCGCAGCGATCGCAGTGATAACCCACCGTAAGGCCTGTTTCAACGCACTTAGGCTCTACTACCGCATCCGTAACGACATTGTGTCCTAAAGGCTGTTCGGTATATTTTTCGTAGGTGTGGGAGCTGTCTCTGGAGCAGACCATTGTAACATAGCCGCTTTCGGTGCAGGTGGGCGCCGTTACAGATGCTTCTTTATAGTCATGGTCGAGACACGGTGTTTCCTCATATTTCTTTGTCGAGCAAGTAGAACAGATATATGCCACTCTGCCGTTTGTCTCGCATGTTGCCGCTATATCCTCGGCGGTGTTTCTGATAAAGTAGTGCGAGCCGTCCTCTTTATAGTCACAGCGTGTGCATTCATACGCGATACAGCCGTCGGAGGATGTTACCTTTTTAAGATTGTGCTCGGTATATTTCGCGTCGATTATCTCATAATCCGTTTCGCCGCAGACCGTGCAGGTTCTTGTTTTCTGACCGTCATAGATACATACGGCATCTTCAACAACCCAGTCGCCCCATGTGTGGTCCTTGGGGTCCTTGAATTCGGATATTACGTCTCCGCACTCTGTGCAGGTGTACACGGTGTAGCCGACGGTTTCGCATGTGGACTCTTTTTCTTCGGTGACGACATATTCATGCTCCCAGCCGGGAATTTCGCGTTCGTCAAGAAGGGTATCGCAGACTGTGCAGTGCTGTTCTTCATAGCCTGTTATGCCGCATCCGGGCTCACTGACTCTTACCCATTCGCCCGGGGTGTGACCCTTTGCGGGGTCTATGAGCTTTTCTTTTGTCGTCTCTTTTTTTGAAGCGTCAAATATCTTGTGGCATACGGAGCACTCGTAATACTCTTTCATTCCGTCGTTTACGCAATCGGGCAAAACGGCGTCATGATGAACATATGTGTGTCCGACAGCGTCAATGACCTTTGTTTCGGTGTAGCCGCACTTGTCCTTGCGGATGCAGTCACGGTGCATTGAGCCCTGTTTTTCGCATGTGGGAGCGGAGTCCACAATCCAGCCGCTGTTCGGAAGTGATGTGTCATACGCATGGCCCAGAGCGTCGGTATAATTTGTTTTCATGGTTTCGCCGTGGGTTGCGCACTTCATCTCGGTGTAGCCCTTCTCGGTGCAGGTGGGCGATACAACCTTGTTCTGCTTATACTGACAGCCGGATTCCGTTCTTGTCTCAAAATAGCCGCAGTTATATGTGCAGTCCGCTCTGTAAACAACGGTAGTGCCGTTATCGCTTATTTTATACCATTTAGCTCTCTGTGTATTCCAATTTGGAATATTGTGACCGTGAGCGGCAACCGTTTTGCCGTTGGGGTCAAGCGCGCCGCAGCGTGAGCATTTTTTGCCCGTAAAGCCGGGGGTAGTGCAGGTGTTGGCATAGCTTGCGTCAACCGTAAAGTTATGACCGAGCGCAAGAAGATTATATCTGTAAAGCGTGCGTGTCTCAACCTTACGTGTTGAGCTTGCGCTTACGGCTGTGTCTGACCATGAGGACCAGTCCGTCCAGCGGGAATACGTATAATTTTTCTTGTATGTTGTGTAATCCTGCTGCTTTACATAGATGGCTTTTTCACTTTCACCGATTTCCGTTCGTTCTCTTCCGTTCCACCAGTAGGTCGAGTCACAGACGGATGTATTCGAGTATTTAAATGCGTACGCTTCGTCAACATAATCATAATCGGTTCCGTCTTTATAGAAAGCGTGGAAAGTAGTATATGAGTCACCGTTATATGTACCGCTGTACCATTCAATATGCTCGTTTGTGTTTTTGTGGTCGTTGCGGCACCAGTGCCAGTAAATGTAGCCGACTACATAATCCTTGTCAATAACAACCTTTGTGGTATCGTTATCAACAACCGTCTGCCCGTCATTGTCCAAGAAGTTTGTCGGAACACCCGCTGTTACAGAGCCGTCGGCTTTTTTGTATGTCTTGTACAGTGAATTCGATGTGTCAAAGCCGTTGTGCCATTCGGGAGCAAATCTGACAGAACCCGATTTGCTGCTGTCTTTTACAAGGGTATAGCTGCCGCGGGTCCAGCCGGACATTGATGTCGAATAGCTTGTGGTTGTCTGATAATCCTTGTATCTGTACTGTGTTTTTGTCTGTATTCTGTCGGACGGAATGGTTGACGTCTTGTTGTCGGTCATCCATTCGGACCATGCATTAGATGAGTTTGAAAGCTTTGTGTATGTGTCGCCGCAGCGTGTGCATTTATATGTCGCAACACCGTTCTGCGTACAGTTGGGAGCGGACGAAACAGAGCCGTCGTAATTGTGCCCTAAAGGAGAGGTTGTGCGTGACTCGGAATACGAGCAGCGTGAGCAGTAACGCTTATCTGTGCCCGATGCGGTGCAGGTGGCGGCTTTATATGTCGTCCAGTTGCCGAGTGAGTGACCGAGCGGATCGCTTACCTTAGTGCCGCACAGATCGCAATAGGCGGCGTTTATGCAAGAGGCAGCATTTGTAACCTTATGTCCGCCGGCGTTTGTTGTGCGGGTTTCGGTATATGAACAGCGATTGCACTTTCTCTCTTCCTTGCCCGTGCTGATACAGGTGGCGTATGAAATCGTGTACCAGTCGCCCATATCGTGTGACGGCTGATAGGACTCCCTGTGCGACTGATAGTTCATCTGACTGAGCTTTACCCATCCGGTGCAGCCGTAGGCGGATGTTTTGCCGTATTTAACGCCTTTGACGGTTTTTGTTTCGGTCACATGAATATAGCTGCCTTTATTAAGCCCTTTTAATGCCCTGCTGCTTGAAGATGCTTCTCTATAAAGCTTTGTGTAAGATTCTGCGGTATAGACATCAAAGCTTCTGGGGTTCGGAGCAACACAGGGCGCACCGTTCATTTTTACAAGATAGATTCTGTCGCCGTCGTAACCGAGACGCCAGTTTGTTTCCGTATATATGGGTCTGCTGTTATCAGAGTGCGCGGCTATAACGGGTTTGCCGTTCTTAATATCAATAACAATGGCACTGTGATGCATTTTGCCGTCGCTTCTCGTTCTATAGAAAATCAGGTCGCCGATGCTGACTTCAGACGCACTCGGATCGTTTACGGATGTGCCGCCGAGTGACACCACATACCGGTAGAGTTCATGTGCATTGATCCATGTGTACGGGTCTCCCATGCCCCAGTATCCGGCTGAATTCCATTTGGAAGTCATGTCGAGACCGCCCATGTAAATACACTGTGAAACAAAGTTCGCACAGTCGCCGCCGTCGGAATAGTAGCCCTTTCCGAATAAGACGGAATTGCGATCATATACATGATTTTTTGCCCAGTCCACTGCCGCAAGTGCGGAATACTGTGATATTCCGGCGGCCTTTGCGACAGGCAGAACCGATACCGACCCGTCAAGCAGACAGACTCCGCATGACAGAAGCATCAGTACCGCCAAAAGCAGGGACAGTAATTTTTTTGCCGTTTGTTTCATGTTTTTCTTCCTTTCCCGAAAAAAAATGAATAATAAAAAGCCATCGGAGATAAAAAAGTCCAATGGCTGATTTGTGATTTATGTCGAAAATAAAGACAGATTGTCCTTGTCTTAATTTTCGTTAAGTGCCTCGTTTTTCTTATCTCATCCTCAAAAGGGATTATATTAAATAAGAAAAATTTCGTCAAGGTGCTTCAAAAATCTAATTTTTAAAATTTTTGAAACGGTTAAATGAACAGCAAAGTGTTCAAAAATTATGACATTTTTAACAATGTAGAATGC
>CAVFUV010000201.1:0-4189 GCA_963625735.1 bacterium | reverse complement strand
CAATACAACCTGCCGGAACTGCTCTTTAGTCAGACCCATGAGCTCTTCTGCCTTATGTGTCAAATCGTCTTTTCTTGGGTTGTCAAAGAAAGGAATGATATTTCCTTCGTCGTCAATTTCTCCGGCTTCGAATTTCGGAGAAAGATTTACACGCTTTTGGGTCAACGAACGGGTAAATCTGTATCTGTGCTCACGAACGGAAAATGTGAATGAAACAACAGTGTCGGTTTTTTCATCCGCCTGAGTGCATCTCCACTCTTCAAGGTCATTTCTTCCGTTTCTTGTACTGCTGTTATCGCCGGTGGCGCCGCCATAGAGAGCAAAGGTCATAGCGTCGAAAATCGTAGTTTTTCCGCTTCCCGTATTGCCCTTGATAAGAAAAATACCCTTTTCGCCGAGTTTTTCAAAATCAACAGTCTGTTTCTCAACATAAGGCCCGAAAGCCTGTATCTCCAGATATAACGGTTTCATTTTTCGGCCTCCTCGGTTGATTTGACGGCTTTTTCAAACAGCTCGATTATGTGTTCATCGGCCTCCTCGTTCATTTCTTCCTTGCAGAAATGTCTGAAAACCTCGACAGGATTCGTTTCAAGCTTTTCCAGTTCTTCCGGCGTTAATGTTACCGATGAGTTTTCGGTATCAAAATTTTTTCCGATTACCTCGAGCAGATTGGGATATATTCTTCTGAGCGCCGACAATGTTTCAAGACCTACGTAACTGTCTGTTACCTGCAGTCTTACGAAGCCTTTTCTGATTTCTTCGTCATATTCGGCGTTCATAAGATTATCAAGCGTATCGGAGAGAGTTGTTCGTCTGTGCAGTAAGGTCAGTGGCACTGTTTCACGTGACATATCGTCTGTATCAATCAATGTCACACTCTTTTCCTGCTTTTCTTCTCTGCCGAAGGAATAGGGCATGGGAGTTCCGCTGTAACGGATATTTTCAGAGACATCCTGCGGCTTATGGATATGTCCGAGTGCCGCATAATCAAATCCTTCAAATACACTTGCCGAAACCTGGGTGGCAAATCCTATTTCTGCCGCGCGATCACTTGTTGAGGTTTCGGAATTCGTGATAAAGGCATGGGATACAATGATATTTCTTTTATTTTTATCGACAGAAGCAAGAATATGTGAGGTAACCGTACGATAGGCATCCTCAAGTGAGTTGATTCTGTCTTTTTCTTCGGGAAATACACTTTTGACTTTTTCCTCGGTTATCCATGGAAGCATATAGATATCGGCATTATCCAGTGACACTTTGGGTGCTTCCCGCTCAAGTGTGCCCGTTATATGAAGTCCTGCGGATGACAACAGGTCACGGCAGCTTGAAAGACGTTCCGCACTGTCGTGATTCCCGGCAATAATAATGACCGCTGTATTAAGCTCGGTGCAAAGACGGGTCATTGCGTAATCGTACAGCCTGATTGCATCTGCGGACGCAACAGACCTGTCATAAATATCGCCTGCAATGATTACCGCCCTGACGGATTTTTCCGAAACAATATTGCATATTTCATCTATAAAGTATCTCTGGTCTTCAAGAAGGCTGTAATCGCCGTCTGCCGCACCAAGATGCCAGTCAGATGTATGAAGTATTTTCATTGTTTTGTTTCCCTCTGCCGAAATTGTTAATCGCTGATTGCCATAGCAAGCAACTTAAGTAATGGCATTAAGCCTATAAAAATGTGCGTCTGCATAATCTTTTATCAACGGATAATACGCACTTTATTTTGTCGTCTGCTATGATTATCTGCAAAGTATCACTGCTCCTTGCTCCTTGCTCCTTGCTCACTTATAGTTAGCCCTGAGCATCGCAATTTCACTCTTATACCCCTCAATATCATTCGGAGTTTCGAGTATCACGGGTCTGTTTTGGAGTGCCGGGTGGTTTATCACGGCGAACAGTGCCGCTGAACCTATGTTGCCTTCGCCGATTTTTTCGTGGCGGTCTTTGTGTGAACCCAATGTGTTTTTGCTGTCGTTAAGATGAATTGCCTTGAGACGGTCAAGACCGATTATTCTGTCAAATTCAGCTATAACACCGTCAAGGTCGCTTACAATGTCATATCCGCCGTCGAATATATGGCAGGTGTCAAGGCAGACACCGATTCTGTCCTGTATATTGACACGGTCAATAATCGCCCTGACCTCTTCAAAGCTTCTGCCGATTTCAGTACCCTTGCCTGCCATGGTTTCAATCAGCACGGTTGTTGTCATGCCGTCAAACATAACACTGTTAAGAAGCTCGGAAGTAAGCTCTATACCTTTTTCGGCACCCTGCTTTACATGTGAACCGGGGTGGAAGTTATAGAGATTGCCGGGGACATATTCCATTCTTTTAAGATCGTCGGCAAATGTTATGTGCGCAAATTCACGCACTCTTTCATCCGCTCCGCAGGGATTGACCGTATACGGAGCGTGCGCGACAATTTTGCCGAAAGCGTGCTCCTCGGCGTACTTTATGAAAGCCTTTGTATCCTCGGGGTCGATGGGCTTAGCCGTGCCGCCCCTCGGATTTCTTGTAAAAAACTGAAATGTGTTTGCGTTAAGCTCTGTCGCCTGCCTCGCCATGGCAAGAAAGCCGTTTGATGAGGACAGGTGACAGCCGACTGTTAATTTTGACATGGATACCACCTCAGTGAGTGTTAAAAATTGAATTTTTCGTGCCTGTCCGGGATTTCGGCAAGTGTGGAGTGTGGAGTTTGGAGAGTGGAGTTGTGCAAAAAGCGCAGCTATATAAATCAAGTCCGAAGGACTTCCGACATTATTAATTGTTAATTGTTAATTGTTAATTCTTAATTGTTAATTTGTTTGCCTCTTTAATGTACTTCGTCCACTTAATGTATCCATACGTCGTATTCGTAATATATCCTATCTTAAGCACAAGAAGCACAAACTGTCCCGACATAATGTTGATAATAGCTTCAAGCACGGCGGAAATGTACCACGCAATCCACTGTTCACGCAGACGAAGAAGTATGAACACGCCGTTTACAATGCCGACGGCACTTACACACGCGTCAAAGTAGCACAGAACTATTTTGAGCGTATCGCTGCCCTTTAAGAAGTCAGTGCCTATGTCAAGCGTTGTGAGGAAATAGCCTATGCCGACTGTCCACACGACAATACCGGCGATAATAGCCGCCTCCTGCCAGCCCTTGAGTGTGCGAACCTGTGTAAGATCGTCCTCGACCTTGTCGGGGTGGCGGTGCCAGTTTATGAAGCTTATTATGTCGCAGGGGAGCCAGAAGAACAATGTGGATGCCAGTGTCGCAAAACGGTACGACAGCACCAGAAGCGTGACAATCTCGGTTATCTCAACAAAGATCGAAACGATAAAGTTCCATTTGCTCTGCTTTGAAATAAGAAGCTCGCAAAGAATGTTGAGGAATGTATCCGCAAGATACAGCGCCATAATCAGCAGTCCGCTGACGCCGTTGCAGTCTTCCTCAGGGGCTACTACGGAGATTATCGCGGCAATTACCATAATGGAAATAAACCATATCTGTTCGTATGCCGTGAAAAATCTATCCAGGCAAGTGAGAACAACAAGAGCGATTGCGACTAAAGCCAAAGCCATTGCCACGCCGAAAACGGTTGATGAATTAACGGCGTTCTCATCCTTGAGTGTCGCCTTTATGTCGTCAACTGTCGCTTCGTTCGGGTAGCAGAGTGCCGAGCCGTCCGCATTTTCGTAAATATATCCGGTTACGGTGTCGCCTGTGGCCAGCGACTCCCATTCGTCAAACGTGTAATTTTTTGTAAGAGTGTATTTGCCGTCCGCCGTTTTGTATTCGACGGGGCAGACAGTTTCGTCCTCATACTCTTCTTCGCCCTGCTCGGTAACACGGATAAATGTATCCGTTCCCTTAAGGGTGTAGCCGTCGGCGGCACTTACGTCAAAAACGTTTATTGCGCCTTTTACGGCGAAAAACACGGCTAATACCGCCGTTAACACGATGCCGATGATTTTAACGCACCGGACTGCACTTACTGTTCTTGCTGACTGATTACCTTTCATTTGTCTGTTCTCACTTTCATGTTTCTATTTTTACCGTTATGCTTTAACGGAAGTTTGCGTAAATATGCAAACTGATTGAAAAAGCAAAACAATGCAGAATGCATAATGCATTGGACCTGTATAATAAAAGTGTACATTTGAAGTTCGTAATGATATAATGCAAATA
>CAVFUV010000200.1:0-4191 GCA_963625735.1 bacterium | reverse complement strand
GAATTACACAGGTGCGTCACGCCTTTTGATGAGCCCTTATTCGGCAAGGCAGTTTGAAAATGCTTCTGGAATTACTGTTGACGGCGACTATATGAATAATGCCGGCGAAAATGATTACTGCTTTATTGAGGACGGTGCTTACTCAGCGGATAATGCGAGTGAGATAGTTCTGTGCAAGTGGAACAGACATTACCCCGCCGACAGATTTTTCACAATTGACCTTAAAAAATCGGGCTTCAAGAAAATCAAAACGGAAGATATTGTCGGAAGCTCACACGAAAAGATTACAATTGAAATTTACAGGAGATAACGGAAATGAAAAAATTAAGCGCAATTAAAAATAAAATATCACAGCTGTCAAAGAAAAAGCGAATAGCTTTGTATGTATCCATTGCGGTTCTGCTGTGTTTTATGGGCAGCTGTTCAATTGGTATGAGTGTTGATGAAACCGACCCGGCAGTTGTCGAAACGGAAGCAACAACAGCAGCCTCCGAAGAAACAACAGTCGAAAGCACAACCGCAATTGAGACAACGACAATCGAAGAAACGACATCCGCCCAAAACAATCAGGATACTACGACCGCAGACAGTGATAACTCAAAAGCGAACAACAGCAATTCTTCCGGTGTCGGTTCGGGCAAAGCGGAAAAAGCCAATCCTTCGTCAATTCCGGCATATTCCGACAGTGCGTATACCGTCATAAATAACAATCAGCCGAATTTTTCAAAGGATGAACTGAAAACAAAGGGCTATGAAAATTACTCTCCGCTTGACTCATACAAAAGGTGCGGTGTAGCAATTGCGTCAGTCGGCAAGGATACCATGCCCGGAGAAAATGAGGAACGCGGCAGTATAAGCGATATTACTCCCTCAGGATGGAAGCAGGCAAAATACAGCGACATTTCGGGCAGCTATCTGTGGAATAGATGTCACTTAATCGGGTGGCAGCTGTCTGCCGAGAACGCCAACGAACAAAATCTTATCACCGGCACAAGATATATGAACACCGAAGGAATGCTCCCGTTTGAAAATATGGTTGCCGACTACATAAAAGAAACAAATAACCACGTCGCGTACAGGGTTACGCCGATTTTTGAAGGCTCAAATCTTGTCGCGAGCGGTGTTCAGATTGAAGCGTATTCCGTCGAGGACAACGGGGAGGGCATTTGCTTTAACGTATATTGCTATAATGTTCAGCCGGGCATAACAATAAACTATGCCACAGGCGACAGCTCGCAATCCGGCTCAACACAATCGGGTTCGACAAAACAGGAACAGACAACAGCAAAAACGCAGGCATCAAAAAGCTCGGGGACGCAATCAAGTAAATCTGCCACAACGGAAACAACACAATCAACACAGGCACAAAACAAGGAAAATGGCAGTGAAAATGTCTGGGTATCCGGTAGCGGGAAAAGATATCACAGCAATAAAGATTGCAGTAATATGAAGAATCCGACACAGATTACTATTGAAGAAGCAAAAAATCAGGGAAAAGAACCCTGTAGTAAATGCAATCCGTAAACCGAATAAAAAAACAGGGGGCTGTCGAGTGGCAGTCCCTTAGTTTTTATGTAAAATTATTTATGACATGCTGTAATCGGCACGGCGGATAAGCTCAAGCTGAAGATCTTTGTTAAGGGTCGTGAAGTAGGCGTTGTAGCCTGAAATACGAACCATGAGATCACGATAGGCATCGGGATTTGCCATAGCCGCACGCATTGTGTCGCTCGATACAACATTAAACTGCATCTGCATACCGCCGAGGTTTGCGTAAGCACGGGCATATGATGTAAGATGCTCGACCGTTTCGGCGTGTGTGTCGTTGGGCGAAGGGTTAACCTTGACGTTGAACGCAATGTTGTTGTTCATGTTAATCGGGTCAAGGCAGCTTACGTCCTTAATGTTGTCAAGAAGGTTCGGTGAAGCGTTTGATTCGGGAGTAAGTCCGGGAGTAAACGGAAGCCCTGCAAGTCTGCCCGACGGCAGAGCACCTGCGAGAGTACCGAACGCAACGTGGTTTGACATGCTCCACCAGCCTGTGGTGTAGTGACCGCCGCGGAAGTTTGTATGTGCCCAGAAAATGTCACGAGTGGCCTTTGTGATGCGGTTAGCCATTGCGACTGCAGCTTCTCCGCCGCCGCCGAAGCGTTCAACCTCGGTAAGAATACGGCTGCGCATTTCTTCGTAGCCCTCAAAATTCTTCTTGATGGCTTCGAACATCTGAGGAAGAGTATAAACCTTCTTGTCAAATACAAGAGTCTTTATGGACATGAGCGAGTCGACAACATCGGCAAGTCCTATGCATGCTGTGCCCGATGAATTGTATTTTGCGCCGCCCTTTGTGCAGTCAAGCCCTTTCTTTATGCATCCGTCAATCATGGCACTCATAAGCGGAGTGGGACGGATTACGGAGTGAGCTTCACCGAGATAGTTGTTGTACTCACAGGCAAGCCCCGCCATGTATGAAAGCTGTTTAATATATGCGTCAAAGAACTCGTCAAATGTCTTAAAGGAATCGGCCTCCCCTGTCTTGGGTCCTAAATTCCAGCGCATAAGCGGATGATAGCCGTTAAACATCGCCATTTCAAACGGTGCCACCATGCTGAACATCATGCAGTTTGTGTGGCCGAGGTGCTTGCCGGAAATGGTAGGCTCAACACAGCCTGTTGCGGACCAGTCGAGAAGGTCCTTTTCTTCGTAATGATGATCGGCCAATGATGCCATAACAGCCGTGTCGTTGTGAATTGACGGTGTGGAGGTTGTGTTAACGTTAACCTCGCACAGACGGCGAAGATATGTAAGCGAGTTTTTGTCTTTGTTATAACGGGCGTTAATGTTGGGGTCACGCATGCTGAGCATCTCGGTAACCTTGAGAAAAACGTACGTCATATCGTTGACTGCGTCCTCACCCTCGGGAGTAACGCCGCCCAGAGTAATAGCCTGGTCGGAGGAGCTGCCGCCGAAAAGGTAGTTGCCTATATCGGGAGTAAGGGGCAGATGGTCCTGACAGTTTATATAGAAACATCCGATAAGCTCGATTGCGTGACGGATATACGCGTTGCGTTCGTCGGGCGTCTTGCACTTTGCCATATCCGCTTCAAAATACGGTTCAAGCCACTGATCCATACGGCCAAGTGAGAAACCTGCGTTTGTGCTCTCCATATGTACGGCTACCCAGTGAATCCAAATGGCGTTGATGGCTTCGTCGAGTGTGCGTGCGGGATATTCGGGAGAATGCGAAACGGCATCGGCTATTGTCTGAAGCTCCGCCTTGCGTACAGGGTCGGTTTCAATGTCGGCTTCATGCTGTGCCTGCTCCGCAAGGTGACGCGCATAGGCAATAACACCCTCGTAACAGTCAATCATGGCGTTAAGCTCGTCCTTTTTGGACTGAGGAGCGTCTTTGTCGTTATTAAGCTCGTTGTTTATATCGTCGATTATGCCGCGAAGACCAAGCTTAAGAAGCTTGGGATAATCGAGAATAGTGTGCGAGAGCGCGACGTTCTTCCAGAGGAAAACAGCCGCCCAGCGTTCGTCAAGCTTCTGACATGTAGGCTCATTGTATTTTTCACGGACATACTCACGCATGTTTCTGTGAATCCAGAATGGGAAAATGTCGTTGTTGAGCTTTTTGATTTCCTCTTTTGAAAGCGGACCGTAGGCGTTAAGAAGTCTGTCCTGCACCGTCAGCAGCTCGCCCCAGAAGATAAGACCGATGCAGTCGGGATAAACGGGCACGCCTATTTCTTTGGTTGTGGTTGTGCCGGCTATAAGGTTGCCCTTGCGAATAATGGGCTTGCGGTTTTCCATAAGATAACGGAACGCCTTGCCCTGACGAACCTCGGGGACCCAAGGTGTGCCGTCTTTTTTCGTTTCGAAGCCGTTTTCACGGAAGAAATCCGTAAGAAGTCCCGCACGCTCCGTGCAGACCTGAGGAGTGCCGGTATGGTGAATTTTAAGATATTTCTGAAGACGGGGGAAATCCTCTATTGCGTATGAAGTAAGATAGGGGTCATCCTGAAGGCAGTGTACGCCTGTATCAACCGCGTCACAAGGGATAAACTCCTTGCGGGGACGAGGACCTGTGGGAGCTTTTGCGTCGGACATAGTCTTGCCGAAATCGTCACGATCCTTTTTCTGCTGCTGCATCTGCTTAATCTGCTTATCCTTCATCATGACGGAGAGAAG
>CAVFUV010000199.1:0-4228 GCA_963625735.1 bacterium | reverse complement strand
TATTTGCATTATATCATTACGAACTTCAAATGTACACTTTTATTATACAGGTCCACGACATTATGCATTATGCATTCTACATTCTACATTATTTTGCTATTGCAATTATCTTATTCAGCGGAAAGAGTCTTAATATAGCGTTTAAAGAACTTCACCGCATCTCCCATAATATCAACCGGCAGACGTTCATTCGTGCCGTGTGTCGTGAGCAGAAGAGAAGTGCCTACAAGGAACGGAGAATATCTGTAAATGTTCTCGCATATCGGCTGATAGTGGCATGCGTCCGTACCGCCCATTACAAGATAGGGAGCGACAACAGCCTTGTCATCCATCGAGTGACAGATCATCTCTATCGCCTTAAACGCGCGTGAATCGGTGGGAGAAACGGCGGATGCTTCCTTTGAACCGGGGAGAACCGTGATTTCAACCTTCTTGTTTCTTATGACCTTGCGAAGATGCTTTACCATATCGTCAACTGTCTGACCGGGATACATTCTGAAGTTTACGACAACACTCGCACGCTGAGGCAGAACGTTAGCCTGCGGAGAGCCCGAAGCCATTGTAACGCCGAAAGTGGTGCGAAGCATGCTTGCCGCCGCGGGAATGTATGACAGTCCCTTAAGCACAACGGGAGCTATTAGCTTCAAGTTGCATGTAACAAGTCTTACGGGGTATGTGCAGTTTCTGCCGATATTCTCGAACAGTGAATCAACCATCGGTGACATTTTTGCCTTGAACTGGTGGTTTTCGATATCCTTTATGACATCGGCAAGCTTGCCGACTGCCGTGTGATTGGGAGCGGCAGATGAGTGGCCGCCCTTTGCGGTAACGGCAACCTCAATATCAGCATAGCCTCTTTCGGCTACACCGATACCGGCAAGATGCTTATCAATAACGCCCTTGACATCAATTGGGAGAATAGCGCCGCCCTCATCGATTATGCAGTCAAGATGCACGCCTTTTTCTTTAAGGTAGTCGCAGATGCTTGTAGCACCGTTTGACTTGCCCGCGCACATAACCTCTTCATTATGACCGAACAGAATATAAACGTCTCTTTCGGGCTCGAATCCTTCGGAGAGCAGTGTTTCAACGCTTTCGAGAACGCCGATAAGATGGTTTTTCATATCGATTGCTCCACGGCCCCAGATGAACTCGCCGTCGTCATAGCCCTCGAACGGGTCATGCTCCCAGTCGTCCCATGTGCCTTCCGAAATCGGAACAACATCCTGATGAGAGAGAAGCGCAATGGGGTCCAGGTCGCTTCTCTTGCCCGCCCAGCGATAGATAAGGCTTGCACGGTTTATAACCGTAAGCTCAAGCTTTTCGTGAATAAGCGGATATCTCTCTTTGAGAAAATCGTGGAACGCGTCAAAAACGGACCAGTCAATTTCTTCTTCATTTCTTGAAGCGATCGTCTTGAATTTTATCGCGTCCGAAAGATTTTTTCTGAATCTGTCGACATCGACATTTTCTTCGGGCATCGGAGGAACGCTTACCTTTTCGGGTTTGTAAAGTGCGGCCTTAACGGGAACCGAAGCCGCCGCCGCACCTGCAAGCGCAAGGAGCGGATATTTGATTTTTTTGTCCATAGAAAACACCTCTTATTAAGTTAGAAATTAGAAATCAGCAATGAGCAATGGGAAAGTTGCCAGTATCCAGTGGCCAGTATCCAGTGGCCGGTATTGCAGACAGAAATCATCCTTGTGAATGATTTTTGGCGTAGCGACTAATGAGGACCGGCGACAGCGGTCCGACAGCCGATAAATTGAGGAAGTCACTTTGTGCCTTGGTTTATGTAGCTTCACATCGAATAATGCCGCCAAATGAATTACAGTTTTCAAGTCAACGGAGCTTATAAAATCAAGTCCGTAGGACTTCCTTAGTCACTGGATACCGGATACTGGCCACTGAGAATACCGATCACCGGTCACTTACCACCGGATACTATTACCCATAGATTATATGTTTAATCTGCGTTTTTGTCAATATTACTTCTTCTTTGACTTGTGGTTGTCGCCGACCTTGAAGTATATGATATTGTCGTCTTTTTTGCGGCGTTTATTGAGAAATGCTTTTATCAGTATAACAATGAGTATAATAAGACATACGCCGACTATTGACGCAACTATTATAAACGGCTTGGATGTGACAAAATTTTTAATGACATACACAACATATTTGAGTGTACTGCGTTCGACATCGTATGCCGCAACCAAGTCGACCTCGGCTATTACGTTGTCGGCGTACTTTATCGCCGCTTTTCCGAGGACATCACCCTTCTTTACGGGTGCGTTTACCGCTCCGTCATCGGGGTACATTTCGACAAGCACGTCGGAGCTGTCAACGCCTGTCGGCACAAGTGCTGTTACGGAATTTGCGGGAATGAGCGCCACATAGTCATATTTGTTCGAGAGATTGACTGCTCGCTCGCCTATGTATTCGGATGCCGACACAACTTCACGGAGCTTTATGTTTTCGAACACCCATTCATACATTTTCTTTGACCATACAAACGCCATATTTTCGTTTACATTGTCACCGTCACAGTCATAGAATCCGGCGTTCATCATAACGCAGATATAGTTGTAGCCGTCATATGAAGCGGATGAAATAACGCACCGTCCGGCGTTGTCGGTCGTGCCGGTCTTGCCGGTTTTTACGTATTCGCAATAATAATCCGCAATGCCGGAATTGAGCATTTTATTCGTGTTTGTAAGATATCTTGTGGATGTATATTTGTTTGTCGGTTCTATTTCGTAACGGTTTGTGCCGGCGATTTCACAGAAGATACTGTTTTTTATGCAGTAGGAATAAATCGTGCCGAGATCCCTTGCTGTCGTGTAGTGGTCGGGGTCGTCAAGTCCGTGGGCATTTACAAAGTGAGTCGAGGTACAGCCGAGCTTCTGAACAAAGTCATTCATCATCCCGACAAAGGTCTCTATACTGCCGCCGCCGATAAAGTCCGCAAGCACGTTTGCGGCATCGTTCGCCGAATAGACAAGAAGGCAGTAAAGATAGTTTCTGACTGACATTTCTTCGTCGACAAGTATTCCGGCTGTGGATGAATTTGTGCCGTCAAGAAGTCTTATGGCATAAGACGGCGCGGCTATAACCTGCTCAAGGTCGGAGCAGTTTTCGATTGTCAGAATTGCCGTGACGATTTTCGTGATTGAGGCGGGCGCCACCTTTTCGTCAATATTCTTTTCCGCGATAACCGTGCCGTCGTCGGAGCTGAAAAGATAGTATGACCCCGCACCGACTTCTTCTTCTGTCGGCTCATACAGTGCGGCTGTCGATACGGGCAGCAGCGAGCAAAGCAGACACAGGGAACACAATAATATTGACAGGAATTTTTTCATAGACAATTCACCTTTTTTGTTGTATTATATAGAAAAAGAATTTTCGGAAGGCGGACATCGCACAATGATTTACGTTACCGGTGACATCCACGCGGACAGAACACGTCTTGACAAAAAAAATCTGAAGCCCCTCAAGAAAGGCGACTACCTTCTTGTGTGCGGGGATTTCGGATTTATATGGAACGGGGACAGCTCCGAGAGAAAATATCTTGAAAAGCTGTCGAAGCGTCCGTACACAATATGCTTTATTGACGGCGTTCACGAAAATTTCGAGCTTCTGTCACACTATCCTATGTGCGACAGGTTCGGCGGAAAGGTTCGACAGATTGAACCGAATATTTTCTATCTGCCGAGAGGTCAGATATATCTGTTTAACGACAAGACCGTTTTTGCAATGGGCGGAGGAGAAGACCCGAACGCCCGGCTGACGGACGACGAATTTTCGGAGAACAAACACCCCGAAATTCCCACAAAGACCGAAATGCTTACGGCTGTCGAAAATCTTGAGAGAATAAGCTATTCACCGGACTATATCATAACTCACGAGCCGCCGTCAAAGGTCAGGGATTTTATGCTTATGTCAGACACCGCGACCTCAAGTCCCACGGCACTGAGAGCGTTTTTTGACGAGCTGACGACAGAAGCCAGATACACACGGTGGTTTTTCGGAAGCATGCACACCGACAAGCACATATCGTCATCAATGACCGCCGTTTTCAAGGCCGTCATAAACGCCGAAACCGGCGAAAGAATCTAGCTTTCGTATATATCCGATTATACTAAAAAAAACAGTCCTTGTAAATTATTTTTTTGTTAAATTTCTTGACTTTATTTAGGGCTTGTTTTATATTATTTCTATTACATTTATT
>CAVFUV010000198.1:0-4229 GCA_963625735.1 bacterium | reverse complement strand
GGACTTCGATATGAAAAATTTTTCTTGGCTACGAAACTGCTTTGCATTTCAAAACGAAAAAATCAGAAAAATGTATAGCATAAATTTGTTATAGACAACCGATTTGTTATACATTAAATTGACGAATTATCTTTGTTTTGAAACAATACTTCCTTATCAGCACGTGGCTTTGCCGAGCGGTTTTTTAATCATGAATTTGTAAAATCGGTCTGCATCGGGGCAACTGCATAACGTCGCCGTGTGACGCTTAATTTAAATGCCGTTGTTTCATTAACCCGGAGGCCAGCCGAAGTCTCTTCCGCCGAGGATGTGGAAATGCAGGTGCAGAACGGACTGTCCGGCACTTTCGCCGCAGTTGTTTATTACTCTGTATCCGTTTGTAAGTCCCTGCTCTTTTGCGATAACGGGAATCATCTCGAAAATGTGTGCAACAACGGCACTGTTTTCGGGTGTAATGTCATATCCCCATTTGATATGCTCCTTGGGTACAACGAGAATGTGAACGGGTGCCTGAGGATTAAGATCCTTAAACGCCAGTATTGTATCGTCCTCATAAACCTTTGTTGAGGGGATTTCTCCGTTTGCAATCGCACAGAATACGCAATCCATAATTTCGCCACCTTTCTGCATATTAAAGTGTGGAGTGTGGAGAGTGGAGTGTGGAGCTTGTTTCGCCCCTTGCAAAATCAAACTGCTCCTTGCTCTCTGCTTTTTTGTCAATTGGCAATTAGCGGTGAATAATGTATAAGCATTCCGAATACCGCCAACGGCAACCGGTCACTGAGCACCGGATACCGACCACAGAGCACCGGATACCGACCATTGACCACTGACCACTTTTTTACTTAATGTATTTCTCCGCAATGCCCTTGACCGCTTCAAGAGCTTCGCTTATTTTTGTAATATCCTTGCCGCCTGCCATAGCACTGTCGGGCTTGCCGCCGCCTGCGCCGCCTGCGATCTTTGCGGTTTCACGAACTATGTTGCCTGCGTGAGCACCCTTTGCGACTGCGTTTTTGCCGCATGCACACGCAAACGAGCAGGTGCCTTTTTCGGAATTTTTGCCTGCTACCATAACAACGCTGTCGTCGTCCTTAGCACTGTCGAGCATCGTTCTGAGTGCGTTTGCGTCCGCTTCGCCCATGTCGGCAGTCTTTATCGCAATGCCGTTAATTTCGCCGACTGTCTTGAACAGCTCACCGGCTTTTGCGGATGCGATTTCACCCTTGAGCTTTTCAATCTCTTTTTCGGCTGTCTTAAGCTCGGTCTGAATTGCCGCCGCCTTGTCGGGCAGTGCTTCAACCGTGCCGCATTTAAGGTCAGATGCCGCTTTGAGTGCGTTTTCGCATACGGAATTTACGTACTTAAGAGCGTTAAGCCCCGTTACGGCTTCGATTCTTCTGACACCCGATGCCACCGACGACTCGGAAATAATCTTGAACATTCCTATCTCGCCCGTGTTCTTTACGTGTGTGCCGCCGCAAAGCTCCAAAGAATATCCGCCGATGTTTACGACACGAACCTTGTCGCCGTATTTTTCTCCGAACAGAGCCATCGCGCCCATCGCTTTAGCTTCCGCAAGTGTCTTTTCTTCTGTAACAACATCAACTGCGGACAGTATTACTTCATTTACATTGTGTTCAATCTCGGCTATCTGCTCACTTGTAAGAGCCTCAAAATGCGTAAAGTCAAAACGCATGACATCACGGTTTACAAGCTGACCCGCCTGTTCAATATGACTGCCGAATGTCCTTCTGAGTGCAGCCTGCAAAAGGTGAGCCGATGTATGGTTGCGAGCCGTTGCCGCTCTGCAGTGCGGACATACATTTGTTGTGACTTCATCATTCACAGCCACAGCACCGTCAACAACCTTGCCCTTGTGGAAGAACAGTCCGTTTGAATTTTTGGTGGTGTCGGTTACCTTGAATACAAAACCGTTGCCCTTTATCTTGCCTCTGTCGCCCGTCTGTCCTCCGCTCTCGGCATAAAAACAGGTTCTGTCAAGAATAAGAGTCGCTTCGGTATCCGCATCCGCACTGTCAATTTTTTCGCCCTTGCTGTTAAGAATCGCGAGAACCTTTCCGCTGTCGGTGGTTGTTTCGTATCCCGTAAACACGGTAGCGGGAATACCCCTGAGCGTTGCGCCGGTATCCTTCCACGCGTCCGCACCCGCGTCTTTTCTGGCGCTTCTTGCGGTGTCCTTCTGCTTCTTGACAAGAGCGATAAATTCGTCCTCGTCGACATCCATGCCCTTTTCTTCGAGAATTTCCTTCGTAAGGTCAATAGGGAAGCCGAATGTGTCGGAAAGCTTGAACGCATCCGCACCCGAAATCGTCTTGCCCTCGCTCTTTTCTATCATTTCTTCAAGGAGCTTAAGGCCCGAATCGAGTGTGCGGTTGAAGCTGTCCTCTTCCACGGATATTATTTTAACAATATAATCATGCTTTTCGACAAGTGCCGGATATGCCTTGCCGCTCTCGGTTATAACCGTCTCGCAAAGGTCTGCAAGGAAGGGCTTGTCAATGCCCAGAAGTCTGCCGTGGCGTGCGGCACGTCTTAAAAGTCGTCTTAAAACATAGCCTCTGCCTTCATTTGAGGGCATAACGCCGTCTGAAATCATCATGGCGGTCGAACGGATATGGTCGGTTACAACACGAAGAGAAATATCCTTTTTCTCGTCCTCGTGATATTTAACGCCGGCTATTTCCATAACACGCTTCATAATGTTGCGAACCGTGTCAACCTCAAAAAGGTTGTCAACACCCTGAGAAATGCATGCAAGTCTCTCAAGACCCATGCCGGTGTCGATGTTGGGGTGTTTTAAGCGTGTGTAATTGCCGTTGCCGTCATTTTCAAACTGAGTAAAAACAAGGTTCCAGAACTCGACATATCTGTCGCAGTCACAGCCGACCTTGCAGTCGGGCTTGCCGCAGCCGTGCTCCGGACCTCTGTCATAATAAAGCTCCGAGCAAGGGCCGCAGGGACCCGCACCGTGCTCCCAGAAGTTGTCTTCCTTGCCGAAACGAACCATATGATCGGGCTTTACGCCGACTTCCTTTGTCCAGATGTCATATGCCTCGTCGTCGTCAAGATAAATGCTTACATATATTTTTTCGGGATCCATCTGTATTTCTTTAGTGCAGAATTCCCACGCCCACGCAGTCGCCTCATGCTTAAAATAATCACCGAATGAGAAGTTGCCGAGCATCTCGAAAAACGTGCCGTGACGCGCGGTGTGACCGACTCTTTCAATATCGGGAGTACGAATGCACTTCTGACATGTGGTAACTCTCTTTGAAGGGGGAGTGACTTCACCGGTAAAATACTTTTTCATGGGCGCCATGCCGGCGTTTATGAGCAGAAGACTCTTGTCGCCCTGCGGAACAAGCGAAAAACTGTCAAGACGCAGATGTCCTTTGCTCTCAAAAAATCTGAGGTACTTTTCACGAAGCTCGTTAAGTCCCGTCCATTCCATGTTATATCATCTTCTTTCGTGTTGTCTTAATTATTCTTCGTCGCCGTCCGTGTCGGAATCGTCTTCTCTTATTTCACCCTGGTTCGAGAAGAAATACAGCTGATTTAATTTCTTGTCGAGTGTCTTTTCACATGCTGCACTGAGCAGGGGCATCATGCGCGACTCTGCAATGCAGTTGATGTTTGCAAGGTCAAGCAGAATCTTTAGCTGACCGACATAGAAATCGTTGTCTTTATCCGCAAAAAAGCTGTCGTCGACTTCGCCTATCTCGGCACCCGAAAGTGACATATAATCGGAATAAACCTTTCTGTACTTTTCGAGAACCTTCTGGAGCATGTTGTGCATCTGCTCCTTGTCGCCGCTCTTTATGGCGTTGTTGATAGCCGTTGTTTTCATCTGCACCTTAAAAGAAAGGCGGCAGGTTTTTACAATCGCATGGGCGAGCTTCGCAAGCTCTCTGCCGATTTCATCGGGGATATAGGGCTCACCGTCACGAACATAAAAAAGACTCATTAAAAAACCTCCGTTTGCCGACCTGCAATTAAATTTTCGTCGGCTTTTATATGTACCGTAATATAATAGCACCGATTGACGGTTTTTTCAATATCAAATTCAGCGAGAGATTGATAATCGGATACAGTGGTCAGCATCCGGTGGCATATGTCACAGGCAAAAATCATCCGGTGAATGATTTTTTGACGTAGCGACTAATGAGGACCGGCGGCAGCGGTCCGACAAACCTAAGAATACAAGG
>CAVFUV010000197.1:0-4275 GCA_963625735.1 bacterium | reverse complement strand
GCAGTCGGCAAATCACGTGTGTTTTGCCTTGACAATGGGTCTTTGTGTGTGTTACACTTAAGCGGATTGATACAAAACATTGTGTGTTTGCGTCGGTCGTTTTGTGTAAAAATACTCATGAAAACGGAGAAAGTTAAAATGAAAAAAATAACAATAGAGCCCGTATCGGTTAAGATAGTTTCAGAAGAAATTCTGACAAATGGGCATAAAAACGGCGAAAAGGATGTCAATGTGTCGCTTGACGGCAGCAAGCTCTGTGTCACACTGCACAACGCCAAGGTTTCATTCGTCTATGTGACATTCCCCCGTGATTTTTCGGAGGACGCATATATCTACGGCGACGATTTCGAGCGTGGCTACGGTGACCTCAGATTTGAGAAAAACCGCAAGGACGCGCTTTACTGGTACTATATCGCCACCGATAACGGCAGGCATTTCGCGGGCGGCGTAAAGACTCAGCCCAACGCTCTTTGCGCGTGGAGAGTTCGCCCGGACTGTGTTGAGCTTGTCTGTGACCTGCGTTCGGGCACAGATCCCCTGGAGTTTGACGGCACACTGGAGCTGTGCGAGCTTGTGTTTGCGGAGGGTGACGGAGACCTTCATGCGTTCTGTCATGATTTCTGCAAATCACTCGCCGTAAATGCCCGCACGGTAGACCGCCCTGTTTTCGGCGCGAATGACTGGTATTGCAACTACGGCAACAATTCATACGATAAAATTATCCGTATGGCGAAGTTTACCACACGCTGTGCGAAGGGGCTGCCCTATAAACCCTATGTCGTTGTTGACGACGGCTGGCAGATTAACCGCCATGACGGCTTTATAGGCGGTGAGTGGGATACACCGAATGAGCGTTTCGGCGATATGGCAAAGCTCGCAAAAGAGATAACGGACATGGGCGCTATCCCCGGACTCTGGTTCAGACCGCTTCAGAGCAAGAAAAACTTGCCGGAAGAGTGTTTTACGAACAAGCGTGATCATCTTCTCGATCCGTCCAATCCCGTAGTGCTTAAGACGGTCGCGGAGGACATTAAGCGTTTTTACAGCTGGGGATTCCGTGTTGTGAAATACGATTTTGTCACGATTGACGTTTTCGGCTGCTGGGGCAACAATATGTCAAGGGACAACTTTGCCGATGAATATCACTTCTGTGACAAGACAAAGACAACGGCTCAGATTATAAAGAATTTCTATAAGACAATCCGTGATGCCGCTCCCGATGATCTTATACTTTTAGGCTGCAACGCAATCGGACATCTTGCCGTCGGCTATATTGATATGCAGCGTACAGGCGACGACACGAGCGGCAGAGACTGGTCACGCACACGCAAAATGGGCGTAAATACATTGGCGTTCAGAATGATGCAGCATAAGGCGTTCTATGAAGCGGATGCGGACTGTGTTGGACTTACAAAGGATGTTTCACTTGAGAGAAACAAAAAGTGGCTCGATGTGCTTTCAAAAAGCTCCACACCGCTGTTTGTGTCCGTCCATGACGAGATGCAGACGGATGAGGTCGCCGAGCTTGTGGCCGCCGCATTCAAAAACTCCGTCAAGTACCGTGAGGCGTCAAAGCCCGTTGACCTGCTCGAGACCCGGACACCCAAGAAGTGGGAGAGCGAGTTTGCGGCAGATGAGTACGACTGGGAGTAAAGGGGAAGGAGCAGTTAGCAAGGAGCAATGAAGAAGGGGCCGGGGACCGGGGGTCGGGGGCCGGGGAAACGGCGAAGCAAGGTAAAGTGTGGAAAGTGGAGAGTGGAGTTATTCGCGGTGTGAAGTTATTCGCAGTCTGAAGTCGTTCGGTGAATGATTTCGGACTGCGATGATTTTTAAATTAACGAAAAAAAGGAAAAACACCGGGCGTTAGCTCGGTGTCTTCCCTTGTGGAGATATTTATGAAGAAAAAGAGTGTGGAAAGCAATTTTTATTTGTAAGAGCTGTATATCATCTCTTACAAGCACATGATATCATACCTTTTTTGTAATTGCAAGAGTTTTTTCAAAAAATATTAATTTTTTTCATTTCCCGGTCGAACGGAGAAAAATAGTTTTTTTTCAAAAAAATTTCAAAAACCGTCGTTTTCGGGGCGAAACGCGAAAATCGAATATGCTAATATAAGCGTGCCGACAGGGGAGACAACCTGCCGGGCTTTTTGTTTTCCGGATAAACAAAAACACAGAAATTCATCGAATCCCCAAAGGAGTGATTTTCCGACAAGCTACAACAAAACCCGAAAGGAGAAATTTTTTGCAGACACAGGCAAAGAAAAAAATCAAACGCAAAAACGGTGTTCCCGTTGACACAGCCGTGTGTCTCGGTGAAGCGTCCGATATGCTCTGCCGCGCGACATACAGAGCGGTCAACAAAGTATACGGCGACAAGACCGACACCACCGAAAACGGCGCTAAGACACTAAAAGAGTTCTGGTCGGTGCTGAAGGAGGCCACCGCAGTTACCGAAAACCTGAGCGGCGACGCAGACAAGAACACAATCACGGTAATCATGGACGAGAACGCCGAGAGCCTCGCGGAGTAAGAAGGGAGAATAATGCAGACAGTTTATTTAGGTACTCCCGGTGACACGCAGAGACGTTTTCTTGAGGATAAACACAGGTTTATAGCATTCGGCGGCGCGAGAGGCGGCGGCAAGAGTTGGGCAGTCAGAACAAAGGCGGTGCTTCTCGCTCTCAGATACCCCGGCATAAAAATCATGATTGTGCGAAAAACCTACCCCGAGCTTCGGGCGAATCACATAACGCCCTTAAAGCAGACCGTTAACGGTGTCGCGCAGTACAGAGAGACGACAAAAGAGTTTGCGTTCAAAAACGGCTCTGTCATAAAGCTCGGCTACTGCCGCAACATCAAAGACCTTGACAGATATCAGGGTACGGAGGTTGATGTTCTGTTTCTTGACGAAGCAACCCAGCTGACCGAAGAGCAGTTCGACCGTTTCAAGGCGTGTGTCAGAGGTGTAAACGACTACCCCAAAAGAGTTTATCTCACCTGCAACCCCGGCGGTGTCGGTCACGCTTTCGTAAAACGGCTGTTTATCGACAGGGTATATAAGCCCGGTGAAAATCCCGACGACTATGTTTTCTATAAAAGTCTTGTTACCGACAATGCCGCACTGATGGAGAGCGATCCCGATTATATCAAGCGGCTTGAGGCACTTCCGACAAAACTTCGCAAGGCATGGCTTGAGGGCGACTGGAATATTTTCGACGGGCAGTTTTTTGAGGAGTTTCGTGATGACCCCGCACATTACAAAGACAGACGTTTTACACATGTTATAGAGCCGTTTGAAATTCCGTCCGGATGGAACATCGTCAGAAGCTTCGACTTCGGCTTCGCAAAACCGTTTTCGTGCGACTGGTGGGCGATAGACTACGACGGCAGAGCGTACCTTATTTTGCAGCTTTACGGCTGTACCGGCACACCGAACGAGGGCTTAAAGTGGCATCCCGACAGAATTTTTGAGGAGATATACCGACTTGAGACTACTCACCGCTGGCTTAAGGGCAAAAATATTTCCGGTGTCGCGGACCCGTCCATATGGGATGTTTCGAGGGGCGAGTCAATAGCCGATATTGCCGACCGTCATTTTGTGTACTTTACAAAGGGCGATAACAAGCGTCTGCCGGGGAGGATGCAGGTGCATTACCGTCTTGATTTTGACGAAAACGGTATGCCGATGATGTACTTTTTCAACACCTGCAAGGATGCCGTACGCACTCTGCCGCTATTAAGATTTTCGACGACCAACCCCGAGGATCTTGACACAACCGACGAAGACCATTTTGCCGACTCGTGCAGATATTTCTGTATGTCACGCCCGATAAAGCCGACAGCGCCCGCACCGGCCGCCGTGTATGAGGATGATCCGCTTGAGCTGAATACAAAAAGATATGCGGGGTTTTCGTATAGGTAGGGGGAGGAGAGCAGCGAGGAGCGGCTATGCCGCGACGAGCGTATTTGCCGAGGAGGCGGCGAAAGCCGACGACGAGGCACAGCCGCCCCGAGCGAGCTGAATTTGTTCAGCCGCAGCCCCATGAGGCTTAACAAATGAAAGCGAGCGAGGGGCGCCCGCCGGGAGGCGGTACACGGCTGTCCCGCCACGGCAGTCGGCTTGTGAAAAAAACTTACCGGTCAGGCGGGTGCCCCGAACGGCGGTTCAGCCTCGCCGACGGCAAAAGCCCGGCCCCGCCCCAAAAGCCAACCTCTTGCGAAGCCATACAATCCAAGACACGCAGTGTCTTCCTTAGCCCCGGCCCCTGAC
>CAVFUV010000196.1:0-4324 GCA_963625735.1 bacterium | reverse complement strand
GGCTGCAGCAAAGAAGTGTTTTCAAAAGTCATATTGCATGGAGAGCATCTGAAGGCAAGTGATAATTCATATGATTGGCTTGGAAACGGAATTTACTTTTGGGAACAGAATTACGAAAGAGCTTACGAATGGGCAAAAAACAGATACGGTGATGATGCCTCTGTTATAGGTGCAATAATCGACCTTGGATACTGTTTAAATTTAACCGATTCAGCAAGCAACCAAAATCTTCGGTTGGGATACAGACTCTTAAAATTGCGTTGTTCGATGCTTAACAAAGAACTACCGAAAAATCGAAAATCTCCAAAAAGCAAAGATGTACTTTTAAGAGATTTGGATTGTGCGGTCATACAACAAATCCACTACTACAACAAGGATACAAATGGACAGGAATTTGATTCGGTAAGAGGTATATTCACCGAAGGAGAGCCTGTTTATGAGGGGTCTGAATTTTTGCAAAAAACTCATGTTCAGCTTTGTATTTGCAATCCGAATTGTATAAAAGGATATTTCAGTCCGTTACCGAAAAACGATAACTACCCATTACCGTAAAAACAAAGCGTAGCCTGCAATTCATTACGAGTTACAGGTTACGCCTTATTTTTTTCTTCAGCGAAGCGATATAATTCAAAACGCAAAGCGTTTTCCTTAATTGCTAATTGCTAACTGCTAATTGCTAATTACCGACCGGCTGTCAGTTAGACATCACCTTAACGCTATAACTATACTCCGTCACCCAGCTCGGGGCGTCCTCGGCTGTGAGGGCATATGCCGTATAGTTGCCGTTTTCGTAGACCATAAGGCAGACATAGTCGCCGTCTTTGAGATAGGAGTGAAGTCTTACCTTGCCGCTTATTTCGTCTATTTTCGCTTTATCGGAAGTGATATTTTCCGTTTTGTTTTTTACAACGTCCGCCATGTCATTTCCGTCGCTGTCGAAGTAGGCGTTTTCACTTGTCTGCGCGAGCATTTCTCTTGTCAGGAGACCTGACGAGCCAAGTGGTGTAAATTCGGTTTTCGTGTAGTCCATTTTTACGAATGAAATCTGTTTTACCGCAAGCTTTGACCTGAGCGAATCGGCGACACCGAGCTTTGTAAGATAAGCAACAGTATTTGTCATTTTGTCTGTAATCACAACATCGTAGCTTACACCGCTGTTCGCGAAGAGACAGCTTTTTGCCGTTTCGGAATATTCATATTTTTCGTTTTCGGGTTCGGTTTCCTGTGTATCTTCCCCGTCCGGCTCTTCGATAATGTCCGTGTCATCCGTATTGTCAATCTCGGCGATTTCCGTTGACTGTTCGGGATCGGATATCACATCGTCGCCGGTAGCAGACTCAACGCCGGAATAAAGCTCATAAGAGTCCTTTCCGGTATAGAATGACAGAACGGCAAGCTGTTTTCCGTTTTCGCCGTATATGTCGCTGTCGGTGATTGTTTCAAAATCCCCGGCGACTGCCTTTTTAAGCTCGGTAAACTCACTCTCGGTCAGCTTAAGCTTATACTGCTCCTGCATAGACAAAGGAGTAACGGATACATTTGTCATTGAGTACACAAACGGAGCGTAAAACGTATCGGAATAAGTTACAAACAGTTTTTTGTCCGTAATCAGGGAGGAATAATCATCAGTCAGCATTTTGATTACCGATTCACGACAGGCCTTTGTGTTCACAAGAGAGTATACCTTGCGTTCAGTTTCATCGTTCTTTATGTACAGCTTTCTTGTGACCTCCTTGCCGTTTTTAAGCGTGTATCTGAAGGTCATAACCCCGACTGAATTTTTTGCATCGGCATTTTCGTTAGCAACGGTTTCGTGAATTCCAAGAACCTTGTTAATATCCTCGGCATCCGTCATAACGGGCAATTCGTAGAAGTGATCACTCTGCCAGCCGACTGAGAAAAGATTGAGCATGGAATAATAGTTCATAATACCGTAGTTCGAACTTTTAAGTGTATCTGTTGATGCGGGTATCGCCACTGCGACGCTCTGTATTTTGTCGGCACTCGGAACATACGTGTTATATCCGAACAGACCGGTTGAGAAAATGCCGACAATAATCGCAATTACAACGGCGTGCGCCGGGAGCTTATACAGAGATTTCATAATCCGCTTTGCGCTTCTCTTTAAGAAAATCTCAAAAACGATATAGAAAATAACCGCAATCAGAACACCGAGACCGATAACCTCAACAAGACTGTAATACCGTGCCTGTGAAAGCGGCAGTGAGAAGCACAGGAACAGAAATTCAAACAGTACGGCGTTTGAAAGCACCTTGTTTGTGTTAAGGAATCCGCAGTTTTCGGCATTGCGTTTCGTAAAGAAGAAGCACCCGAAAACAGCGGCAATAATCACGACAAGAAGCCACGGCAGAGCAAGAGCGATATTTGGGAACACAAAAGCCTCTTCATTGCCCATGACAACCGAGCCCTTGTTTATCGTTGCGGTTGAATATTTCGCGAGGTCCTTCATAAAGAACAGTATCGGGTTGATTGAAGCGTATTTCGCAAGCAGTCCCTGCGCGACGCTCGAATAATAGTAATAGTCTTCGTTTGTTGAAAACGATTCTATATAAACATTGTATGTAACGGATGAAACAAATGTGCCAAGCAGATTCTGAAGCGCGATAAGCACAACGCTCGGCAGAGCCACAATACCCGCGGAATAGAATATGCCCTCGCTTACTGTGCCGACGGAAGAGAACACCGCCGCGGATACGGTATACATAAGAAGCGAGAAAATCCATATTCCCAAAAAGTAATGCAGATATACAACGCTTAACTGCCACGAGAGACCGACATACATGAGGTTGACCGCATATCCCGCAATAACGGCTATAATCGGCACAGCGGTAAGAAGCAGCACACCCGCAAAATAATTGGCGAGAAACAGCGAGCGGCGTTTTATGCCAAGAGAATAATAGACATTTACCGTTTTCTTGTCCGCCATAAACCGCAGAAGGAATACGGACATCAGTATGCTCAGCACAGCAATGGCGATAAGCACAAACAGTGCCGTAAGATTTTCACTGCCGACAAACGCAACGTATTTTACGGTGTCGGAGAGCTTTGCGGACGTGTCCGTCAGATTTTTTTTCATATTCGACAGATTGACTGCCGGAATAATCGCGAATGCCGCAAGCTCAAGAATCGCAAGGATAAAAGCCACGGGGAAGCCCTTTGTAAGAGCCGTGAACAGAGTGTACCCCGTGCCCTTTTTCTTATTAAGCTTATTTGAAGATCTGCGAGAAATCATAATCCGTACCCTCCACTTCTTCAAGGAATATTTCTTCGAGCGTCAACGGGAATTTTTCGAGATAGACGGGGTTCTTCTTTTTTATGAGAGATTCCGCCGTATCCATATCGCCCCTGACTGTGACTGTGATAAGCCGTCCGTCCTTTGTAAACGAACGAATGCCGATATCGGAAAAATCGTCTTCCGTTTTGTCGTCACCCTCGGCAAACGCCATACGGAATTTTGTAAAGTCCTCGTCCAGGTCTTTCAGGTCGTGGTCGAGTGCAAGCTTTTTGCCGTTGATAAGACCGAAACGGTCGCACATTCCGCCGAGGTCGTGCAGGTTATGCGATGAAATGATAACGCTTGCGCCCTTGTCTTTGACATATTCAACCACAAGATTTTTTATAAGAGTTCTTTTCTGCGGGTCAAGTCCGTCAAACGATTCGTCAAGCAGAAGAAAATCGGGATTTGTAGCCATGGCGAGAACAAGCTCCGCCTGACGCTGCATGCCCTTGGAAAAACCGTTAATCGGTTTTTTGGGGTCAAGTCCGAAAACCTCGGTCAGCTCCTTAAAGGTGTCAAAGCTGAATTTCGGATAGTAGCCGTTATAAAACTGCGCCATTTTGTCCATGCTTGCGTACGCCTGAAAATACAGGTCGTCGGGGACATAGAAAAGGCGTGCCTTCTGACGGTCGTTGTCGAATACGTTTTCGCCGTCAAACAGCACCTCGCCCCCATTCGCGCGATATACGCCGGCAACGGTTTTAAGGAGCGTGGTTTTTCCGGCGCCGTTGTAACCGATAAGACCGTAAATACAGCCGTTCGGCACTTTGAAAGATATGCTCTCGATTGCGGTAAATTTGCCGTAGCATTTTGTTACGCTTTTTATTTCAATCAAAGAAATTACCTCCTTGTTCGTTTTTTGTGATTAAATCATAACAAACGGGTAAAGTGAATGCAATATGGTTAATAAAATCTTCAAGAACCTTAATATAAAAGTAAAAACAACAGTGGCCAGCAACATAAAGGGATCGGGGGTCGGGGGTCGGGGACCGGGGGCCGGGGCTTCATACAGTGTGGAGTGTGGAG
>CAVFUV010000195.1:0-4325 GCA_963625735.1 bacterium | reverse complement strand
GCCGCCGGTCCTCATTAGTCGCTACGCCAAAAATCATTCACCGGATGATTTTTGACGGCGACTCCTTTCCGCAAAAAGTCACGCTCGGCTCACCTGTTCGTTTGTAAACGCACTCACGACGGTTCGCTGTCGCTACCAACTTTTTGCGGTTACGAAGAGGTGAGCTTGTCGGCTTGAGGGAAAGTTTATTGTATCAAATGAATTGATAAATGACTCGATAAATGACTTGATAAATGACTTGATAAATGAATTGATAAAATGATAAGGTATAGAAGAGATTTTTGCAGTGAAAAAGGGTGCTGTGAATTTATAAGGAGGAAGTTACGATTAATCTGAAAAATTATGCGGTGAAAACCTTTGAGGAAATGAAATCGGCTAAGCTTAAGAATTGTCTGCTTCAGCTGCCGGGGTCGGCTATACTGGCGTTCGGGCTGTATAATGTCCACTCGTTTGCCGATATTACGGAAGGCGGCGTTCTGGGACTGATGCTTCTTTTGCATCATCATTTCGGCATATCGCCGTCGGTATCAAGCCTTGTGATGAATTTGGTATGTTATGTATTCGGCTTTTTTGTTCTGGGCGGCACTTTCGTTGTCTATTCGGCTGTTGCCGGGCTGTCGTTCTCGGCGTTCTATGCCGTGTTTGAACAGTTTGATCCCGTATATCCCGACATTGCGAATTACCCGATTGCGGCGTGTATAATAGGTGCGTTGTTTGTCGGTGTCGGTGTCGGAATATGTGTCCGTTACGGCGGTGCTCCGGGCGGAGATGACGCACTGTCTATGGGACTTGCGAAGCTTCTGAAAAAAGTAGATATGCGATGGATTTATCTTGTCAGTGACCTGATTGTGCTGTCGCTCTCGCTTACCTATATTCCCGTAAAGAGAATTGCGTACTCGCTTGTGACGGTTGTTATATCGGGGCAGTTGATTGGGATTATTGATAAGGCAGGGAAAAGGGTAATTAGCAATTAGAAACAGTATCCAGTGGCCAGTGGCCGGTATCCAGTGTCGGAAGTCCTGCGGACTTGGATTATATAGCTTCGCGGAATTGAAAGTTTATTTTTAACGGTAAGAATTACGCTTAGCGTTAGCTTATAATCAAAAACGCTGCGTCGTTTTCCTTGATTGTTAATTGTACATTATTAATTGTTAATTAAAAAAAAGGCTCTCCGAAGGGTATCGGGGAGCTTTTTGATTGGTGTGTTTTCAGATTGCGTAGAGATAGATTCCGCAGAACTGGAGGATTGTGCCGGCGAGGATGAATATGTGGAATACGGCGTGAATGTAGGGGACTTTTTTGCCTATTCCGTAAAGGATGGCACCGACGGTGTAAACGATGCCGCCGATTAAAATGTACAAGACAAACTCTCGTCCGTTGTCCTTAAGTGTCCAGACGGATTTGAGAACGAATGCCGCTGACCAGCCGAGGACAAGGTACATTACCATCTGTATTTTTTTGAAGCGTTCCTGATCCATGAATGTGAGCAGTATTCCGACAACGGTTATTACCCATGAAAGAATGAACAGTGCAAGACCGATTCCGAATTTTACAGGCATGACACCTAAAAGATAATAGGCGGAAAGCGTACCGGTAATCATGAGGAAAACGTTTGAGTGGTCAATGACACGCGCGACCTGCTTTACAAATCCCGGGTGTCTGCCGTGGTAGTATGCTGAGCCGAAATAGAGTATGAACATGCAAACGCCGTATATTATGAATGCCGCCGTCTGAACACCCGTGCGGTCGGGGCCTGCCTTTTTGAAGCACATTATCATAGCGACGATTGCGAATACGGCACCGGGGGCGTGCGTAATGGAGTTTACTGCGTCTTCTGTGCGGGAGTAGTTGGGGATGGGAACTTTTTTGAGGTCGAACATTATATGATACCTTCTTCGGTTGAGAAATTTTTTGTTTTACTGACTTTATTAATGTTTAATGCATAATGCATAATGCATAATGTCGGAAGACACTGCGTGTCTTGGATTATATAGCTTCGCGGGAGGTGGGATTTTTGGCGTTGCCGGGCAAAATAAAATGAAGTCGCCTGACGGCTATGAAGTCGCTGCGCTCGCCGTTACGCTCGCTCCTCGGACCGAATCCGTACAATTTCCTGTACTTCCGATTATACCCCATTCTCCGCAAAAATCACGCTACTCACCCGAAAATGGTTCTACCAAAGGCAAAAAACACTCTCCCCACAGTAGAAAAAAGCACTCTACCGTGAGTAGAGTGCAAAATATTGCAATAATATAACAATTATCTGCAAAAATATCCTTTTTGTGTTAGCCTGTAATTTAAGACACGCAATGACTTGTAACAATTAACAATGAACAATTAACAATGAAGGAAAACGCTGAAGCGTTTTGGATTATAAGCTGACGCTAAGTGTAATTCTTACCGTTAAAAATCAACTTTCAAGTCTGCGAAGCCATATAATCCAAGACACGCAGTGTCTTCCTTAGCCACTGGATACTGGATACTGGCCACTGGATACTTGCCACTGGATACCGGCCACCGGATACTGGCTACTGACCTTTTTATCAAAGCGTCTTCTTGTACTGCTTCGGCGAGCACCCCTTAAGCTTCTTAAATACATTTATAAAATGGCTCGGCGACGAAAACGCCAGCTCCTGCGAAATGTCCGTTATGCTCTTTGCCGTTGTTATCAGCAGACGCTGTGCCTCGTTTACCTTCAGATAATTTACATATTCCTTGAAGCTCATTTTCATTACCTGCTTAAACGAGCGTGAAAAATAGCTGTAGCTAACATTGAACCTGTCCGCAACCTCTTTTTCGTCACAGCTGACAAAATTGTTGTTGACATATTCGACGGCGTCGCTTATTATCAGATACATATTCCCGGATGATGTGGGGTACTCGACATCATAACCTTTTTGAGCGAGAAAGCTTATCATATCACGGACAATCTTGAATATATCCCCGCGCATTGCAAGCTCAAAGCCGAGCGTGCGTTCGGTGTTCTCTGTGAGCAGATCATTTATAAGCTCGGGTATCTTTGTCTGTGAAACAAATTCCGCCGGAATGATATTCGGATAAGACGCAAGATTACTGAGAAACGGTACAACATATTTTGCCTCGGCACTCGATGCCGTGCCCGCACTCAGAACATCCGGGTGAAATTTCACGCAGATATATTCGCTCTTTTTTGCGATTGACAGAAGGTCATGCACCTCATTTGAAATGATGATTGCAAGATCCCCCGCCGAGAAGTCACTGCTTTTGCCGTTAAGCAGAAGCGAAATATGCCCCTCGACAAGATAAACAAGCTCCACGCTGTCGTGAAAATGGGCGTAGGACTCTGTATCATTGTCGTAAATGACACTTTTGCAGCAACTAACCGGTACTTTTTTTGTTTCTGTATCGGACATCTGAAATCCCTTCGATTCATGACAAAATTTTGCAAAATTCTCTAAAAAATATAATAGCAAATTTGTCGCTGAAATGCTACACTGTAACTATTAAGTTTTTATTAATTTTTCCAAATTAACAATAAAAAGGAGACTTGAAAAATGATACGTGTTCTTGTATGGAACGAATTCAGACATGAGCTTGACCCCAACTGTGAAGCCCACGAGGTTTATCCCGAGGGTATGCACAAGGCAATTGCCGATTTTCTCGGCAAGGAGGACGACATTGTTGTCGAAACCGCAACTCTCGATGACGAAAACTGCGGCATAACAAAAGAGCGTCTCGAAAACACCGATGTTATCATCTGGTGGGGGCACTGCCATCACGGCGATGTACCCGATGAAGTCGCAGAGCTGGTTCAGAACGCCGTTCTCAACGGTATGGGTGCGATTTTCCTTCACTCCGCTCACAAGAGCAAGCCCTTTACACGCCTTATGGGTACTTCCTGCTCGCTTGTTTGGAGAGAGTCGGGCGACATGGAGCGTGTCTGGGTTACAAAGCCCTCTCACCCCATCGCACAGGGTATTGACACCTGCTTTGAACTTCCTCACGATGAGACCTACGGCGAGCCCTTCGGCATTCCGAACCCCGATGAGGTTGTTTTAATGGGCTGGTATACCGGCGGCGAGGTTTTTCGCTCAGGTGTGACATTCACCCGTGACAACGGCAAAATATTCTATTTCCAGCCCGGTCACGAGACTTTCCCCACATACTACGACAAAAACATTCAGCGTGTCATAATAAACGCTGTTCGCTGGGCCGCCCCCACTATCCGTGTCAAAAACGCCCAGGACTGCCCCTGCGTCAAGAGCAGAAACGAGAACTGATTGATGCCGCACAGACGGAAAAGGCGAAAAATCGTTATTGATATTCCCGGTTTCCTGTGCTATTAT
>CAVFUV010000194.1:0-4347 GCA_963625735.1 bacterium | reverse complement strand
CCCCTGACCCCTGACCCCTGACCCCTGACCCCTGCCCCCCGGCCCCCCGACCCCTTATCTCTAATTTGTACAGTAGGTGGTGATAATTTGCCGTACACATATTACCTGTCTTTCGCCAATCTGTCCTTCAAAATCCTCTCCGACGAAGAAATTCTCAGTCGGGATTCTTTTGCCGACTTTTTCTGCTCCGAGTGCGGCTTTGATTTTCTGATTTGCTGTCATATTTCCGACACTCCAATTGTACTTCCACAGGAAAAAAGCCTTTTTTCAAGAAACAACCGAGAGTATTTCCAACACGGCAATATCCGTGATGTCTATTACGCCTCGGCCGCGCCGGGTGAATATTATGCCCACCGCCGCTCTGATTTTAATAATAACCGGATTGACATAACATTTTCTCCCGACGCAAAAAACAAGCTCCGCTTTCGTCTTGTGCTCAATACATTCGGCATTGAGGACTGTGCCGTACACAAATCATCCGTTGTGTTTCACGCTTCATTTATTGATTATTTCGGACGGGGAGTCCTTTTTACAGGCAAGAGCGGTGTCGGCAAATCCACACAGGCCAGGCTGTGGAATGAATACAAAAAAACCGAGATTATAAACGGCGATAAAGCTCTTCTTTATTTTGACAGTGATAAAGTATATGCTTCCGGTCTTCCGTTTTCCGGTTCATCCGGCATATCAAAAAATAAAGCTATGAAGCTCTTTGCAGTTGTTTCTCTCGAACAGTCCGAAATTAACGAGGCAACCGACCTGACCCCGATGGATACCTTCCGCACACTTATAAATTCATCTTATTTTACACCGATTGATACCGAGAGCGTGACTTCTGTTCTCGAAAATATAGCAAAAAAAATAAAAGCGTGCCGACTTGAATGCACACCCGATTACAGTGCATGTGACACACTTCAAAAATTCTTAGAGGAGGAAACCAAGTGACCGCAGAACCGTATATGTCAAAATATCTCAATCTGCTTGCCATTAAAAACGGCGTGCCGATTTCCGGACACTTTGAGCTTACTCCCAACTGCAATTTTTCGTGCCCGATGTGCTATGTCCATGAAAACAGACACAAGGACGAGCTTGACACCGACACGTGGTTAAAATTCGCGGAGGATGCCGAAAAAGCCGGCACACTATTTCTGCTTCTCACAGGCGGCGAACCCTTTCTTCGCGACGACTTTAAAGAACTGTATACCGCCCTGTCGCAGATGGGCTTTGTAATTTCCATAAATACAAACGGTTCTCTTCTCTCGAATTATATTGATCTTCTGAAAAAATATCCCCCGTTTCGTGTCAATGTTTCTCTCTATGCCGGCACAAATGACGCATATAAAAGCTTTTGCGGAGTTGACGCGTTCGACACCGTCACTGAAAATATAAAGATTCTGAAATCCGTCGGGATCGGAGTTCGCCTTAACAGCGTGTTCACCGAGAAAAACTCCAAACAGGCGGCGGATATAATTAAATTCGCGAAAGAAAACGAGCTTATAATAAAGCACACTTCATACGCCTATCCGCAGATAAGACTCGGCAGCGACAGCGGAAAAAATTCGGCACGACTTTCCGCCGTCTGTGCCGCCGAAACGGAAGTAAAATCGGATTTGTTGCGCCTCGGTGAAAACGGATTTGCGAGAAAAGCAAAAACAGTACTGAAAGCCGAAGATAATGTTTCATCCCCCGACGGCTACACGTCGGTCAGATGCCGTGCAGGTCGTTCGGCATACTGGATTACATGGGACGGCAAAATGCGAGCCTGCACCATGCTCCCGACACCCGAAACCGAGCCGCTTAAAGTCGGCTTTCAAACGGCATGGGAAAACCTGCGTCACGCTGTCGGTGAAATAAAACTCCCGTCTGAATGTGCCATGTGCGGAAAGCGTTCCGTCTGCCCCGTGTGCGCCGCAATGTGCTACACCGAAACGGGTTCATTTGACAAAAGACCGCAATATCTGTGCGATTACTTTAACGAAATGTGCAGACTGTATTCCGAATACTCGGAAAATATGAATACAGCCGATATAACAGGGGATTATATCGAGGAGGAAAATGATGACTGTTAAAAAGAAATTTGTTCTGAGAGAGCTTATGGGCGAGTTTGTCCTCGTCCCCTGTGGCGACACCGTCACAGACAACAACGGACTTTTCATGATGACCGAAACAGGCGCATATATTTGGAAAATACTGCCCGAAGTCAGAGACGAAGCGGAAATTCTGACACGACTTTTAACGGAATATGATGTGACAGAGCAGCAGGCAAAAGATGATATTGAAGCTTTTTTGGCAAAGCTCAGAACTTATGACATTATTGATTAATTAAGAATGTCGGAAGGCACTGTGTGCCTTGGATTTATAAAGCTTCGCATTGCAATTAACAAGTGGCAGTGAAGGGCGGGAGTTCCGTAAAATTTTATCTTTTTTCCCGTTCGATATTTACAATAGCCCGCAAATGTGTTAACCTATTACTGCCTCGGCGTATTGCCGAAAATAATTTAAAGAGGTCAAAAATATGGCAAAAAATCATCTTCTCAAAAAGACCGTCGCAGTAATTCTGACTATGGTCACTGTGCTTCTTGCCGCTCCCGTTTTCGCAGTCGGAGCGTTTGCCGAGAACACCGAAAACACAATGTACTTCGGCTCTTATCCGCAGTCAAAGGTTACGGATGAAGCGACACTCGAAAAGCTCAATGCTCTTGAGCTTGACTGGCACTATTACGCCTATTATCTTGGCACCGGTTCACCCTCAAGCAGTGTTGTAATGACACAGACCGATTACATGAAATATGCCGATGTCGTGTTTGACGGAGCAAAATACCGCGCGGTTTACATTGAAAATTACAGACCGTATTCGACATACAGCACCTATACCACCTGGGGCACAGCCTATCAGCAGTCAAACGGTTACAGCAAAGATACCGTTTACTGGTTTAAGTATGAACCCTTAAAGTGGCAGATTCTTGATGCCGACACGGGTCTTATGGTTACCGAAAAGATAGTTGACTCTCAGGCGTTCAGCAATATTATGACAAAAAAAGCCGGTGAATACCACGGCACAACAAGTCAGTATTATGCCAATGACTATGTAAATGTCGGCACAATAAGCTCATGGCTTAACAACGATTTCTACAACACCGCTTTCACCGATACCGAGAAAAAGTCAATATCAATAACTTCACTTTCTCACAATGCCGTTCCCGCGTATGACGGACTTTACGGCAGTACTTCAAAAACAAACGAAAATGTTTTTCTTCTTTCCTATTATGACCTTCTGAATGCCGATTACGGCTTCAGCACATATCCTCTTAAGGATGGCGGCAACAGAAAGGCATCCGGCACGGACTACGCCTTCTCACAGGGTCTTTACAAAGACAGAAGCTACGATTATTCTTCATGGAGACTTCGCACAGCCGGCGCGTATTCCAATAATGCCTGCACCGTTAACGAATCCGGTCAGATCAAGGATAACGACAAGGGCGTATGTGACACCACAACCGGTATCCGTGCGGCAATCTGCTACAAAGAGTGCGTAAACGGTCACGACGAGGTTGTCGACGAGGCAGTCGCCGCAACCTGCACTTCTATGGGTCTTGCCGAAGGCAAACATTGCTCCGTCTGCGGCACGGTTATTACGGCTCAGACCGAAACCGCAAAAATCGACCACGACGAGGTTGTCGACGAGGCAGTCGCCGCAACCTGCACTTCTACCGGTCTTACCGAAGGCAAGCACTGCTCCGTCTGCGGTGAAACTATTGTTGCTCAGACGGTTGTTTCGGCAACGGGTCACGCCGACAACGACGGTAACGGCATATGCGACGCATGCGGCACCGATCTCGGCGGCGGCAAGCAGTCCGGCTGTTCCCATATGTGCCACAACACAAACAAGTTTGTAAAATTCTTCTGGAAAATCTTCAACTTCTTCAACAAGCTTTTCAGAATTAAACAGACCTGCTCGTGCGGAGCTAAGCACTGGTAAATTTTGACTGAATTATCCCTTCTTGATTGTAATTTAATTAAGAGGGGATTTTTTTTCAGGAGCAACAAATTACACAAAAATATTAGCTATTGATTTTTTATATTTTGTAAACTATAATACAAATAACAATTTACAATTGATAATTCACAATTAACAGTTTCGGAAGTCCTTCGGACTTGGATTTATAAGCTCCGCAGACATTCGGTCTGATTTTCGCGGACAGAAAAATTTTTGCGAAGCTTTATAATCCCAGACACGCAGTGTTTTCTTGTTTTGTGATTGTCGGACCGCTGCCGCCGGTCCTCATTAGTCGCTACGCCAAAAATCATTCACCGGATGATTTTTGTCTGCGACATTATGCATTATGCATT
>CAVFUV010000193.1:0-4416 GCA_963625735.1 bacterium | reverse complement strand
GCTTTGAAATGCAAAGCAGCTTCGCTGTCAAAAAAAATTGCACCCTGCCGGCAGCAATGTGCAGCCTTTAAAATTCAAGACACGAAACGTATTATTCAATCCCCGGTCCCCGATCCCCGATCCCCGACCCCTTTCCTGCTCATTGCTAATTGCTCATTGCTCATTGCTAATTGCACATTTAAAAAAGCCTCCCGGACTGTCACATCCGCAGAGGCTTTTTATTATTCTTTTATATCTTATTTGTTCTTATTGGTAACAATCTTCACAGCACGCTTTGCCATGTAGGGCAGAATGTACTTGAACTTGTCCTCGGCGACAACCATTTTGCTCGCTTCGGGGTGGTCACGGTGAAGAGTTATGGCATCGAACTTGCACTTTGTGGTGCATATGCCGCAGCCGATACAACGGTTTTGGTCAACGATTGTGGCACCGCATCCGAGGCAGCGGGCGGTCTCTTTCTTGACCTGCTCCTCGGTGAGAGTAGCGTGGCAGTCCTTGAACGACTTCCTGTCGACATTGTCAAGCGTGCCGGCTTCCTGTCTGCCCGCAGTATCGTAGCTCGGAACATAGATATCATCCTTGTTAAGCTCGATGAACTGACGCTTATTCTTGCCGATTGTCATGTGGCCGTGCTGAACATATCTGTGAAGGCTGTCAGCCGCCTCATGACCTGCCGCAATTGCGTCAATCGCGAACTTGGGACCTGTGTAGACATCGCCGCCGACAAATATATCGGGCTCGGCTGTCTGATATGTGAGCTTGTCAGCAACGGGATAATTGCCGTGCCAGAATTCAACGGCGGTGCCCTCAAGCAGCTTGCCCCATTCAATAGCCTGACCGATTGCGAAAATAATCTTTGTCGCGGGAATTGTTATTGTATCGTTCTCGTCATAAGTCGGTGAGAACTTCTTGTTTTCGTCAAATACACGTGTGCATTTCTTGAACACAATTGCGCTCACATGACCGTTTTCAACGATAACTTCCTTCGGGCCGTAGCCGTTTTTAATTTCTACGCCGTCTTCCTCTGCTTCGCTGACTTCCTCTTTTGTTGCGGGCATAATATCTCTGCTTTCAAGACAGAGCATCGTAACCTTCTTTGCGCCGCTTCTTGCACTGACACGTGCCGCGTCAATAGCAACATTGCCGCCGCCGACAACAACGGTTTCATCCTCGAAATGAACATTGCCGGTGTTCGCGACCTTAAGGAACTCGACAGCGGTCATTGTGCCCTCTGCGTGGTCATTCTCAACGCCGGGATATCTGCCGCCCTGACAGCCGATTGCGATATAGAAAGCCTTGTATCCCTCTTTGCGAAGGGAGTCGATTGTGACATCCTTGCCGACCTCAACGCCGGTTTTAATCTCAACACCCATCTCTTTCATAATCTCGATTTCAGCCGCGATAACGTCTTTTTCGAGCTTATAGGACGGTATACCGTATGTCAGCATGCCGCCGGGGTTCTCGTTCTTCTCGAATACAGTGGGATAATAGCCCATCTGAGCAAGATAGAACGCACATGAAAGACCTGCGGGGCCGCCGCCGATAACCGCGATTTTCTCCTGCCATCTGCCGCGGTTGGATGCGACAACTATTTCGGGAACGTATCTGTGTTCCGCCTCAAGATCCTTGGCGGCTATGAACTTCTTGACTGCGTCAATCGAAACGGCCTCGTCGATTTTGCCTCTTGTGCAGGCATCCTCACAGCGGCGGTTGCATATTCTGCCGCAGACAGCCGGGAATGGATTTTCTTTCTTGATAAGTGCGAGAGCGTCTTTATAACGACCCTGTGACGCCATTTTAAGATAGCCCTGAACGGCGATATGTGCGGGGCATGCGGTCTTGCAGGGGGATGTGCCTGTGTCGTGGCAGTTTATGCGGTTCTTGTCACGATAATCCTCTGTCCACTTGTCCTCGCCCCACTTCTTGGCATCGGGAAGCTCCTGCTTGGGGTATGTAACCTCGCTGCCGTCTTTCTTGCAGAGCTTCTGCCCGAGCTTAAGAGCGCCGGCGGGGCAGTATTCAACGCACTGACCGCAGGCAACGCATGACGCCTTGTCAACGTGTGCTCTGTAAGCGGAAGCGGAAAGGTTGGGAGTATTGAAAAGCTGAGATGTTCTTAAAGCATTGCAGATCTTGACGTTGCAGTTGCATATGGCGAAAATCTTGTTCTCGCCGTCAATGTTTGTAATCTGATGAACAAATCCGTTGTCCTCGGCACGCTTTAATATTTCGATAGCCTGATCGTATGTGATATCGTAGCCTCTGCCTGTCTCTCGGCAATAGTCAGCCATGTCGCCGACACCGATGCACCAGCCGACATAGTCATCCGCACAGCCCTCGTCCAGCTTTTTTCTGCCGTAACGGCATGAGCAGATTGAAGCGCCGATATGACCCTCATATTTTTTGAGCCAGTATGAAATATGCTCAATATCTGCTGTTGTGTTCTCCATTGAAATGGCCTGCTCAACGGGGATAACGTGCATGCCGATGCCCGAGCCTCCCGGAGGCACCATCTGTGTAATTCCGGCAAGGGGCAGGAATGTCATTCTTTCAAAGAACATGGCAAGCTCGGGGTGCTTGTCCATAAGAACGGTGTTCATGTTTGTATATTCGGCTGAACCCGGAACAAACAGCGGAACCCAATAGTGACGGTCTTCTTTGTTATATGTTGTGCCGGGCACGGGACCGTCCTTTGTATACTTGTCGCCGTAGTCATACTCGAGCATACCGAGAACGGCAAGCTTATCGAGAATTTCATCGGCTGTCTTCTTATTCATGCCGTGCTTTGCCGCCATGACAAGCAAGTCCCCGTAAGCGTACTTTTTGCGGACCTTCATATCAAGAAGAAGATCAAGAGAATTTTCTCTCTCGCTCTCGGTCATTTCGTCCTCAAAAATGCAGGTAAAGCCCCAGTACTCGGGGTCCTCGACCTTTACGCCCTTAAGCTTTCCGTCAAATCTGTCGGTAACACCTCTGACGAATTTCAGAAGCTTGGGGTTAGGATTAGTATCGTGCATGTGCGCCGGAATGTATTTTTTGCTCATTTCAGGCATTTTTTTACACTTCCCTTTCTATTCGTCTACTTCAATTTCTTTTATTATAAGCTCGTTTCCGGTGACGAGATATGTGTTCTCGCTGCCGCAGTACGGGCAAATTTTTCCGTATCTGACCGTGCCGTAATTCTTTTGACAGTCTGTGCAGAATGTCACGGCGGGGATTTTTTCGACCGTCAGAAGGCAGTCCTTAAACAGATCGTGCTTTGTGCAGTTCCAGTTCCAGACATCGATAAGATAATCGGGAATTACGGTTGACACCTCGCCAAGCTCCAATGTAACTCTGCGAATGTGGTCGACATTGTTCTGTTTGGCGATTTTTTCAACGCTGTCGGCTATGTGAAAAACAACTCCGAGTTCGTGCATGGCGTCCTCCGTTATCTGTTCCAATCGGCTGCTCTTTGGCGAATGAAGTCGGCAAGAGCGTCAATTCCCTCGCCCGTCTTGGCGGAAATCGGGAACAGCTTAATATTGGGATTGCGGCGTTTGGCGTACTCCTCAACCTTGCTCATATCAAAATCAAAATAAGGCAGAACGTCGATTTTATTGATAATCATAGCATCGCAGACTTCGAAAACAAGCGGATATTTAAGAGGCTTGTCATGACCCTCGGGGACGGACAGAATCATCATGTTAAACGCCGCGCCTGTGTCAAATTCCGCGGGGCATACGAGATTGCCTACATTTTCGAGAATAACGACATCAAGGTCCTTAGTGCCGAGCTCGTCAATGCCCTGGCGTGTCATTTCGGCATCAAGATGGCACATGCCGCCGGTGTGAAGCTGAATAACTCTGGCGTCGGTGCGTGAAATCGTCTCAGCATCGACATCGGAATCAATATCGGCCTCCATAACGCCTATCTTAAGATCCTTTGAAAGATTTGCGATAAGCTTTGTAAGTGTGGTAGTCTTGCCGGCACCCGGTGACGACATAAGGTTAATAAGCATCGTTTTTTCGCCCTTAAGACGGTCACGAAGAGCATCTGCGTCTTTGTTGTTGTCTTCAAATACGCTCTGCTTTACTTCGATAATTCTGTATTTGTCCATTTAGGATACCTCTTTTCAGCAAATTTTATTATACCCAACTTGCAATTTTTTGTCAACGAAATAACAATGTTAATTATCGCGAATTGTGTTCAATTTTGACAGAAAAAAGAAAAGGTTCAATTGCCTTCCCCTCGTTTTCTGTAATTGTAAATTTTCAGGCGGTTAAAAGAAAAAACTACTTCGTTTGCTGATAAAAGTGGTTACATAATGCATATCGACCGGGAAACGGCACTTGGATTAAAAATTTGGATTGCAAGACTTCTATTTGATTTCCGTTATAATTCCGTCTGTTTCTAATGTAATCACTGTATTATTAT
>CAVFUV010000192.1:0-4446 GCA_963625735.1 bacterium | reverse complement strand
AATCGTGTTGGTGCATTGTATTCATTAGCCTATGCGGTCAAGTCATCTTATAAGGCGGTATCTTTGCAAGAAGAAATCCATGACTTCGCAGTTTACCCGCTGGAGGGTATCTGGACAAAAATAAATGAGGATTATCTTGACAAAGCAAAACTGGAATATACCATTATGATTCGACAGCCAGATTTTATCAGTAAAGAAATGGTAAATGAAGCGTTGGGCATAGTCAGAATAAAGAAGCCTAACCCCTTGCTTGGAGAAATTCATTTTGGAACGATGCAGAACGGGCTGTGCGCAGAAATCCTACATGTTGGTGCATTTGACGATGAGCCTGTATCTTTTGAAAAACTGAATCAATTTTTAGCAGTGCATGGTTTGATGCGTTCAGAAAGCTATCATAGAGAAATATATTTAAGCAATGCAAACCGCGTTGAAAAAAGCAAGCTCAAGACGATTTTACGCTACCCAGTTGAACAGATTCCTGCGGAAAGTGTGTAATGACTAAAGGAATCTTATCCGCAAAGAATTGAATGAATTTATACCGAGGCTACTCGCACGGCTACACATGCTGTGGTTCAAGAAGTAGTATCTATCACATGAATCACGATTTTAAGGATATAATACTATTGAATTATCTGAAGCCGCTCTGCAACTGTTTTGTGGATCATTATTAACAATTTTCCAGATGATTGGTCAGCCAGTTCCCAAAAAAACTCGCTGAGGTACCTGTTTTTCTTGTAACACGATCGGAAAGTTGGCAGGTATTTTGTAAATCCCATAATTGACTCAGGTGGGCGGGCACTTCTTGTGCTTGCCCACCTTGGTTACAGAAAAGCGCAGCGGCTGGCGGCTGTCAATGGCGCGAAGCGTTCATCTTGACCATTGACGGCTGCTGCCCGCGCACTACGAGGGCCGTTATTGGAATCGCAAAGAAAGCTGCTGCAAGCAGAACACAGTTCATCGAACGGTGATACGCAGAGCAGCAAACCCATTGCACCAAATTGTGATATATCCTTCTGTTCTGTAAGTTTTCACATAAAATGGTAAAGTCCATTGGCGTACCTACAGACAGAACATTGAAGAATCCGCTCCTGCTTGACAGAATAGGGATTTTGCGATAGACTATTTTTATAAAGATACAAGACATAAGACACTAAGTGCAGACGCAAAATGTGCCGGAAGGCTCGACAAGCGGCTGCATTTTCATTTTTCCAAAACAATTTCACAGAGAGGAGGTACATCGACTTAATGCATGACTTCAGCGGTCAGAAAAGCAGTGGCATGGAAATACCCGATTATGCCATTGAACGGATTGCCCGCTGTCTGCTGCCCATGATTCGGGAGTATTACGAAAGCGCCGAAGGACAGGCAGCACTGGCAGCGTGGAACAAGAAGGAAGACGCTGAAGACACAAGACAAGAAGATACAAAGACAATATAAACAGTCTGGGGGGTGCTCACCGGATGGCACCCCTTTTCATATGCGTTATTCTGCTCAAATCGCGGAACAAACGCCCCATTTTCGAATCAAGATGCCGCGTCGCAGTATAGCTATATCAACGATTAGTTCGATTGGTCACTTTAGGGATTTATCTGCCACAAACAGCAACATCAAGGGGTATCGCGAAACACGATACCCCCTTGTTGCGAGCTATAATACAATATCCTCAATAAAAACAAGAAATCCGAACCCATGACCGATTGGCCTAAGGTTCGGATTATCTTGCTTTGGTGGAGACGAGGGGGCTCGAACCCTTGACCTTTCGGATGTGAACCGAACGCTCTGACCAACTGAGCTACGCCTCCGTTTATTCGTGAACAGTATATACTTTTATGAAGAATTTGTCAAGAGCAACAATCAAACCGACATATAATCATCTTGAAAAATATCCGAAAACCGTGCATAATATAGTCAGAATATTTTCGGAGATGAGATTATGATTTTATCGGCAAAGAAAGAATACATTTTCGCAGAGAACACCGTCACACCGTCCTGTCACGCGTCAACCGTTCTGCCGCTTAAAGACGGCAGTGCGCTTGTCGTGTGGTTCGGCGGCAAGAAAGAGGGCGACACGACCGTCGCAATATATCTAAGCAAAAGAAATAAAGACGGGCAATGGAGCGCACCTCACTGCGTCTCCGAAAATGACGGCATACCGCATTGGAATCCCGTTTTATATCAACGCCCCGACGGACAGATTATTCTCTTTTATAAATACGGCGTTAAAATCGCAGACTGGATTACAAAATTCGTTCTGCTTGACACAGACGGAAATGTAATTTCCGCCCCGCAGGAGCTTGTGCCGGGCGACACCTCGGGCGGCAGAGGTCCTGTAAAAAACAAATGTTTACTTCTCCCGTCCGGCAGACTTCTCGCCCCCGCATCAACCGAGCAGAATGACAAGTGGATAGCCTTTACGGACATTTCCGATGACAACGGCAAAACGTGGTATAATAACGGAAAATTCGAACGCCCGAAATACAAGGGGGCTTTTGTGGGGCTTATTCAGCCGACACTGTGGACGGATGACAAAGGGGAAGTCCACTGTTTTATGCGTTCCGACAAAGGCGCCGTTTACAGAAGTGACTCGACAGACGGCGGCATTACATGGAAAAAGCCCTACCGTACACGCATTCCGAATAACAACAGCGGCATAGACTGCTGCACCGATAATAACGGACGGCTCTGGCTTATATATAACCCCGTTGATGTCAATTGGGGTGTGCGGCATCCGCTCTCGCTCGCCGTGTCGATCGACAACGGAAAGCATTTTACGGAGATACTCTGTCCCGAGCCCGGCAACGGTGAGTTTTCATATCCCGCAATTGTGTGTAAAGATAATACACTTTACGTTACATATACATACAAACGCAAACAGATAGTATTCTGGAAAATAGTTCTTGAATAATTTTTTGCTTAAAGCAGAAGAAAAGAGGAGTATATATGCTTGAAAAACGCGGATTTTTTGACAGTCCGTTTGATTTTAACGGTGACGGAAAAGTCGACATGACCGAGCGTTTTGTCGCGTATAAAATATTTGAAACATGCATTGAGGATAACAAATCCGACATCAGCACATCTTCTGTCGCGAATCCCGGCTCGAACAGCTCCGGTGCCGACATTTTCGGCGATGACCCTGATTTTTCGGACGGAAGCGATTTTGATATATAATTGCCAAACATATTTTCAAAATTTTAACAGTCGGTAAATTCGTCACTTTCACAAAAAATTTAAATTTTACCTATTGACAAACGGGTGCATTTGCCTGTAATATTTAGTATGTATGAAATTTCGGAGGTAATGCAAATGAAATTCAGAAAAACCATGGCTCTTGCAACAGTAGTTGTATCAATGCTCACTGCGGCTTCATGCGTCGCTATCGAAGTGACCGTACCCGCAATAAACGTACCCGCAATAAGCAATCTTTATGATCCCGACGGCTCAGGCTCCGGCGACAGTGCCGACAGCGGTTCTTCGGATTCAAATGCAACACCTTCCGCAGATACAGGCTCTGCAGACACGGGCTCCGCAGATTCAGGTTCGAGCGAGACGGCCGCTCCCACAGAAGCAACACAGGCATCTGCCGATAACGGCTCCGCTTCGTCCGATAACGGTTCATCCTCATCGGCTACCGAAGCACAGACTCAAGCGTCAAAGACAGATACCTCGACAAGCACGGGTTCGTCTTCATCAGCTCCCTCCACAAAAGATGAAATTATTCAGTATTATGTAACCGCATATAACAAAATCGCAACCGACGCCAAGACGGTTACAAGAACATACGACAACACCACAAACTACAAAGATATCTGTGATATAGGTACAAACGCCACAGTTAAGAAAACGGCTCAGACACTTATGACAAAGTTCATGAAGCCCACAACGGATGCTATTGTTATGTCCGCTTCCGATTTGCCGCCCGTTGGTGTTACCAAGCTTTCAATTTCTTCCTCACAGATTTCTTCCGCAACATGCACAGATAAGGGCTCATACTATGAAATCGTTCTTAAGTCCACAGGTACGGACTCCAACTATGAGATTGACGCCGAAGCCGGAAAGGGCTCAGCCGGTGTTTTAGGACCCCTGCTCAGAACAGCCGATGTTACCGATGCTGCCGGTTCATTTGTATCCTTCGAAGGCCTTCACGCAAAGTACGCTACCTGCACCACAACCTGCAAGGTTGACAAGGCAAGCGGTCATATCACCGAATTTAACTTCAACTCTCCCTGTATCCTTCACTTTGACAGCGCAACCGTTGTTAAGCTTGTCAAGATTGAAAACTGCGAGCTTGGTCTTCTCTTTGAGCAGAAGTGGACTATCGCGTATTAATTTAACAGCATAAATAAAATGCCCCTGTCGATTTGTTTCTCGGCAGGGGTTTATTCTACAAAGGAGAAAATATGATATACACAGGTCGTTATTTTTCGCCGCTCGGGGGCATAACAATAG
>CAVFUV010000191.1:0-4495 GCA_963625735.1 bacterium | reverse complement strand
GTGTGTGTTGTGCTTGCGGCGGTAATTGCTAAGGTTTCGCTTAATCTTTCACTGAGCGGCAAGGAATATTCCGTTCTTGGGTCATGGACGGTGCATTCCGTTTTGGCGGATTTGCCTGGCGGTGAAAAATATGAGATAACGGACGGCGAAAAGTACAATAAAGACGACGGAAAAAGCGATATACTGTTTGTTAAAGCCGAAAACGGGAATTATTACGGCTACGAAAAGGGTGATGTCACAAACAAACTGTATATTTATGACGGCGAGAAGAGCAAACTCGGAGAATGTGATACCGATATAGATGCAGTGAGGATCACCTGTTATCAGAACAAGGTGGGGCTTCTTTCAAAGGCGACAGAGGGGTATAACTATTATCTTGTTGACATGGAAACGGGTAAGGAAGAGCCGTTGCTTGAAAATATTCCGGTAAAGGATATCTACGGCTTTCATGCAAAGGACAATTTAATCGCTTACACCGGAACCGATGACGAGACAGTGTTTATAAGCGACGGCAAAGAAAGTGCTATGAATGAGCTTGAAACCTATCTTCTGTGCATAAAAGACTCGGAGACGGTTATTCTTTACGATTTTATCAGCATAAATTTAAGATATGTTGAGCTGACGGAGTATAACATACAGACAGGCAAGGAAAAACACCTGCGGTATACTTACCTTCCGTCGGGGGTCGCGTGCGTATCGGATGACGGCAGATATCTTGTGGCACTTGAGATGATTATGCCGTCGGGGCAGTCCAATCCCGTTCTTATAGATCTGAAACTGCCGAGAATGCATAATACATATGTAAACGGTCTTGATTTTTCTTATATCGAATGGAACGCCTGACAACGGATTTTGTTGAAAAATTCGTTTTCGGCTATTGACTTAAAGTTAACTGCAAGTTGTATAATAGATATAAACAAACCAAACGGAGGTTTTTATTATGAGAAAAAATTTCGGCGCAAAGCCTTATTCTTATCCTCAGCCGGTGCTGATGCTGGCGTCATACGACGAGAACGGCAAACCCGACATCATGAATGCCGCATGGGGCGGAATAAGCGACGACAAAGAAATTTCAATGTGCGTAAGCGAGGGTCACAAGACCACAAAGAACATTCTTGCGAGAAAGGCGTTTACCGTCGGCATGGCTGATGTAAAGCACGTTGCCGAATGTGATTATGTCGGCATTGTATCCGCAAACAAAGAGCCGGACAAGTTCGCCAAAGCGGGCTTTACAGCGACAAAATCCGAATTTGTTGACGCTCCAATTGTGAATGAGCTTCCGATTACTCTCGAGTGCCATTTTAAGAGCTATGACTCGGACACATGCAGAATGGTCGGCGAGATTGTCAATGTAAGCGTTGACGAGAGCGTGCTTGACAAGGACGGCAATGTTGACATTAAAAAAGCCGCTCCGATTACGTTTGATCCGTTCAACAATAAATATGTCGCTTTAGGTGACGTTATTGCGGATGCCTTCAGTGTCGGCGCCAAGCTTAAATAATCGGACGGTGACAGTATGAATGTTTTTGATAATGTAAAGAAAAATTTCGGCTTCGGCTGTATGCGCCTGCCGATGAACGGCAAAGAGGTTGACCTTGACGAATTTAAGGCGATGGTTGACCTGTTTATGGCGGCGGGCTTTAACTATTTTGATACGGCTCGTGTATATATCGAGGGGCAGAGTGAGACGGCAATCCGTGAGTGTATCTCAGAACGTTACCCCAGAGAGAGCTTTATTCTGACAGACAAACTGTCGGGTTCACTGTTCAAGACGGAAGAAGAGGTTCGTCCGCTTTTTTATAAACAGCTTGAGTCTTGCGGCGTTGACTATTTTGATTTTTATCTTATGCACGCACAGACCGCGAGCCTTTATGAGACATACAAAAAATGCCGTGCGTATGAGCAGGCGTTTGAACTGAAAAAAGAGGGCAAAATCCGTCATGTCGGCATATCGTTCCACGACAAGGCAGCGGTGCTTGAGAAAATTCTGACAGAGTACCCGGATATTGAGGTTGTACAGCTTCAGCTTAACTATCTCGACTATGACGACCCCGCGGTTGAAGCGAGAAAGTGCTGTGAAGTCTGCAACAAGTTTAATAAGCCCATAATAGTAATGGAACCCGTAAAGGGCGGAAATCTTGTAAATCTTCCCGAAAAAGCCTCTAAAATAATAGAAAATCTGAACGGCGGCACTGCGGCAAGCTATGCCATAAGATTTGCGGCAGGCGTTAAGGGTGTCGCCATGGTGCTCTCGGGCATGAGCGACCTAAAACAGATGCAGGACAATGTGTCTTTCATGAAGGACTTCAGACCGCTTGACAACACGGAAAACAAGGCTGTAAAGAGCGTTGTTGACGTGTTCAATTCACTCAGGCTTATCCCCTGCACCGCATGCAGATATTGCATAGACGGATGTCCGAAGCACATTTCAATTCCCGATCTGTTCTCTTGTCTGAATTCAATGGAGCTTCACCGTGACTGGAACGCAAGCTATTATTACGGCGAAGTCTGCACAAAGGGCAGTGGGAAGGCATCGGACTGCATTGAATGCGGCAAGTGCGAAAAGGCATGCCCGCAGCATCTTGAAATCAGAAAGCTGCTGAAAAAAGTGGCGGCAGAATTTGAAAAAAAACAGTAATAATAGTGGCCGGTGGCCGATATCAAGTGGCAGATATCAAGTGGCCGATATCAAGTGGCCGATATCAAGTGGCCGATATCAAGTGGCCAGTGGCCAGTGGTCAGTATCCGGTATCCAGTGACTAAGGAAGTCCTGCGGACTTGGATTTATAAGCTCTCGCGACTGCCAAAATAATTCTTATAGCAAATAATTTAAGGTCTGCATATCTTTTGATGTACAGTCCTTAAAAAATTAACAATTAACAATTGCAGTTGTTCTGCGGACTTGGATTTATAAGCTCACGCGACTGCAAAATAAATATTTACAAATAACAATTTAAGGGCTGCATACTTTTTTTGTATACAGTCCTTTTTATATGATTTTATAAATAAAGAGTAAAAACGGCACTTACCGCATAACTCCACACTCCACACTCCACACTCCACTCAACTCCACACTCCACTCTCTGCACAACTCCACACTTACCTATCATCTCACCTTTCTCTGTGCAGTCTGACGGCGGCAATCGCCAGTGCATCGACATTTGCGGCGCCGTTGTTTAAGAGAGTGAGCGAGCATTCGTTCATGGTGGAGCGGGTGGTCATTATGTCGTCAATGAGAATTATGTTTTTGCCCTCGATTTTCGGGCGTTTCTTTGCGTTGAAAGAGAATGTGCCTTTTATGTTTTTCCGTCGCTCGGCGGCATCGAGATTGTGCTGTGCGGCGGTAAATCTGTTCTTTTTAAGTGCCTTTATAACGGGCAGCCCGCTGAGCTTTGAAAATTCCTTCGCAAGAACCGCGGTCTGATTATATCCCCTGATAATTTTTTTCACGGGGTGCATCGGAACAAAAACAACGCAGTCGGCATTTTCGAGAATACCGCTTCCCTTCGCCGATTTGTACATCTGTAGGGCAAAAAGCCGGGCACGGTACAGCCGTCCGCCGAACTTGAAATTATCTATCCCCATGCGAACCCTGTCTTCATAGAAAAACGGAAACACAGCGTGGTTGAAAACGTGAATACTGTCACACGTGCATTCGTTAAACGGTCTGCCGCATCGGGTGCAGTATTTTTCTCCGACGCAAAAACGCAGACGGTATTTAAGGCAGTCATCACACAGCTCAACTCCGGGCAAAACGACATCACCGCATACACAGCATCTGTCGGGGAATATCGCAGATACAATCCGAGAAAAAATTTTCATATGACATTCAGCTGTTTAAGCACACGCCCGACATGAGCGACCGGGAAACCGACAACATTATAGTAGTCGCCGACAATGCCTTTAATAAGCATTGCGCCCCTGCCCTGAATGCCGTAGCCGCCCGCCTTGTCAAAGGGTTCACCTGTATTTATATACCGGTCAATTTCTTCGGAAGACAAATCATAGAAACGGACTTCCGTTTTATCGGCAAACCCGGCATTGCCGTTCGGCGTGCGGATAAAGACACCGGTGTAAACCTCGTGTGTTCTGCCCGACAGCTTTGAGAGCATATTTTTTGCGTCATCGTGATTTTTGGGTTTACCGAGAATTTCGCCGTCAACATAAACTATTGTATCGGCGGAAATTATTATATCGTCCGACTCACACAGAGGCAAGACGGCATCGTTTTTCTGTCCGGCAAGCGACATTACAATTCTGTCGGGCGGCAACGACAAATCCGTTGTTTCATCCGCATCCGACACCTTTACTTCAAAATTTTCTGTAATATACGCCATCAGCTCACGCCTTCTCGGCGACCCGGATGCAAGAATTATTGCCATAATATATCACTCCGTTTATAAAATAGAATGCATTTAGAATGCATAATGCAGAATGTAGTGGACCTGTATAATAAAAGTGTACATTTGAAGTTCGTAATGATATAATGCAAATA
>CAVFUV010000190.1:0-4522 GCA_963625735.1 bacterium | reverse complement strand
TTATGATACTCATTTTCCGGGTGTCGGCACGGTGTCAACCGCCGTTTACGGAAATGAAAACTACATAAAGGTTTATGCCTTTTCAAAAAAAGGCGAACTGCTTTACAGCAAAGACTTTGCCGATAATCTTACGGATTTATCCGTCAGCAGAAAATATCTGTCTGTTCTGCTTGATAATACTGTTTATACATATGATGTTAAGGGCGATATTATAGGCTCGGCGGAATTTTCTTCGGATTGCTCAAAAATTGTTGTGTCTGACGGCAATATTTATGTCCTCGGCTCAGAAGATATTTATTGTCTGTCTGTTCGCAGAAACTACGGCAACGTAAAAATCGATGATGATAAAAAATCCGATTCAGAAGTGACAGATGCAGTTGTTCCGAGTGAAACGGAAACGACACTCGAAGAGATAACATCAAATTGATATTGTTTAATTTAAGCTTTTGTGATAAAATCAATTAAGCGGAGGTGTTATAATGAATTTGCTTGATTTGGTTTTAATACTTATAATTATTTTCATCGCATTTTTGGGTGCGTCAAGAGGATTTTTCAAATCGCTTATCGGGCTTGTGACATATGCTGTGTCAATACTGGCGTCAAAGCTTTTATCCGTACCGATAGCCGACAAGATTTATTCCTCATTTGTGCAGACAAAAATAACGGATATTCTGCATGAAAAATTCCCGAGCGGCTCACTTGAGACCGAAGTCGGCTCGGCTGTTGACAAAATGACCGAGCAGCTTCCGGAAATTGTACAGCAGATAATTTCAAATTTTTCATCTTCGATTCAAAGCGACATGACCCGGCAGACTCTCACCGTCGGTCAGATGGAGAGCAGATATATAGCCCCCGTCTTGACAAAAATTATTGCAGCCGCCGCTATGGTTGTTGTCTTTATAATCTGTTCGATAATCGTAAAGCTTATTCTGAACGCCGTAAACAGAACGCTGTTTGCGGGCAAAAAGCAGACACTGCTGTCAACCGCAAATAAATCCCTCGGCTTTGTTCTCGGACTTTTTAAAGGCATTGTCATAGTCTTTGTCGTATCACTTCTCATTAATGTTGTTTCACCGTTTATCAATAACGAAACCATAAACGAATATACGACATCATCCGCATTATGCGGTATAGCCGCTAAATTACTGTAAATTTATAATCTGTTTTCAGATTGTTATATCCGAAAGAGGTAGACTTAAAATGGAAGGCAAAACATCTTATTTATTCTCAAATGTATGGACTGTTCCCAATCTCCTGTCGTTTATCAGAATTATTCTTGTACCCATCTTTGCGGTGCTTTTCCTGCAGGACAAGCTCTTATGGGCTGTTGTTGTGCTTGCGATTTCCGGCCTGAGCGACCTGTTTGACGGCAAAATCGCACGCCGCTTCAATCAGGTAAGCGAGCTTGGCAAAATGCTCGACCCCATTGCCGACAAGCTGACACAGGGCACAATAGCCGTTTTGCTGTTTATCACTTTTTACCGTGCCGAAAACAGAACTCTTCACCTTTTTGCATGGGTGTTTCTGCTCTTTATAATAAAAGAGCTTGTTATGCTTATAGGCGGTGCTCTTATGATTGGCTTCGGTATTCACCCCGGTGCGGCTGAAATATACGGCAAGGCCGCCACAATGGCATTCTATCTTGTAATGCTTCTTATTATGGCATTCGGTCCCGAGGTCGGTGCGTTCAGCAATCGCCCCGGTGCAATAGCAAATATATTTACTTTACCCGATGCGGTTATGATGGTGCTTGTGGTTATATCCGTCATAATGACTTTTGTTGCTTTCTTCAGCTATATGCCCGAAACAAGCAGACAGGTTAAAGAAAGATTTTCTCCCGAAGGCAAGGCTAAAGCTCAGGCAGAGAAAGCGGCAAGACTTGCCGAGAAAAAGAAAAAATAAAACTTCCCGAGAAAGGATTATTCTATGAAGATGCGTTTGTGCTCCAGGTGCAACAAAAATCCCGCTGTGATTTTTATCTCCAAAATTGAAGGAGACAAAACCACACAGGAAGGGCTTTGCATAAAGTGCGCCATGGAGCTAAATATCGGCCCCATCAAGGACATGCTGTCTAAAATGGGTGTTACCGAGGATGATATAGACATGCTCAACGAGCAGATGCAGGATGCAATCGGCGGCGACGGCACCGAGGGCTTTGAAACCGGCGGTGCTTCCACTTTCCCGATGTTCCAGAATCTGTTCAGTGCATTTAATTCGGCGTCCGATGCCAAAAACGACGGCGACGACGAAAGCGAAGACAGTAAAAACGAAAACAGCACGGATACAAAAGAACAGACAAAGCGTTCTCCGTTCGGTCGCGGCTCAAAGAAAGACAAAGGCAAAGGCGACAAAAAAGACAGCAGAAGATTTTTGTCGCTTTACTGCACCAATCTGACCAAAAAAGCCGCCGACGGAAATGTTGACAGAATTATCGGCAGAGAAAACGAGATTTCCCGTGTTATACAGATTCTGTGCAGACGTTCAAAAAACAATCCCTGCCTTATCGGTGAGCCCGGCGTCGGCAAAACCGCCATTGCGGAGGGTCTGGCTCTTCGTATAGCCGAAGGAAAAGTCCCGACAAAGCTTCTTGATAAAGAAATTCACCTGCTTGACCTTACCGCTCTTGTCGCAGGCACGCAGTTCAGAGGTCAGTTTGAAAGCCGTATAAAGGGGCTTGTTGATGAAGTAAAGAGTGAAGGCAATATCATACTGTTTATTGATGAAGTGCATAACCTTGTCGGCACGGGTGACGCAGAAGGCTCCATGAACGCCGCAAATATTCTTAAGCCCGCTTTATCCCGTGGCGAAATACAGGTTATCGGCGCTACCACATTTACGGAATACCGCAAGCATATCGAAAAAGACGCCGCACTCGAAAGACGTTTTCAGCCCGTAAAGGTCGAAGAACCTTCAATCGAAGATTCATTTGAAATGCTTAAGGGCATAAAAGAGTATTACGAAAACTTCCACAAGGTACGCATTTCCGATACTTTGCTTTATAAGACGGTAACACTCTCCGAAAGATATATAACAGACCGTTTTCTCCCCGACAAGGCCATTGACCTGCTTGATGAAGCCTGCACCTGCGCAAACCTCAGAAACAAGGCAATAAGTCAGCTTGAAGGTCTCGAAAACAAGTTGAAAGAGCTTGAAGAAAAGCAGAATGAGCTTCTGGCGGTTGAAGAAAATCCCGATTACGAAAAAATATCCGAAACAAAGAGTGAGCTTTTAAGAACTCAGGCGGAGATTGATAAGGTCAAACCCCTTGCGGATGATAACTATGTCACCGAAGACGATCTTGCACATGTTATAAGCCTTCAGACGGGCATTCCCGTTCGCAAAATCGTTGACAGTGATATGAGCAAGCTGTTTTCACTTGAACAGCATCTTAAAAACCGCATTATAGGTCAGGATGAAGCAATTGAAGCGGTATGTGCCGCAGTAAGACGTTCGCGTGTCCGTCTCAGCGTTCAGAAAAGACCCGCATCGTTTATATTTGTAGGTCCTACCGGTGTCGGCAAGACTGAGCTTGTAAAGCAGCTCTCAAACGAGCTTTTCGATTCACCCGAAACGCTTATCCGTTTTGACATGTCGGAGTTTATGGAAAAGCACAGTGTGTCACGCCTTATCGGTTCTCCTCCCGGTTATGTCGGTTATGATGAAGCAGGTCAGCTTACCGAAAAGGTTCGCAGAAAGCCGTATTCCGTAATTCTGTTCGACGAGATAGAAAAAGCGCACCCCGATGTCATGAATATCCTTCTTCAGATTCTTGATGAAGGCAAGACAAATGACGCGCAGGGCAGAACCGTAAATTTCGCCAATACAGTTATAATTATGACTTCCAACGCCGGAAGCGAAAAGAGAGAAACACTTTTGGGCTTCGGCAAGGATACGGCAGTCGCCAACAAAGAAAAGGTCATGAAATCTCTTCGTGAGTTTCTACGCCCGGAGTTTATCGGCAGAGTTGACGAGGTCGTTGTGTTTAACAGTCTTACAAAAGAGAACTACACCAAAATAGCGGAAATTCTTATTGCGGAGTTTGAACCTGCACTTCACGACAAGGGCATCACACTCAATGTTGACCCGAAGGTATACGAGATTATCGCCGCAGAAGCTGACGGCGGTGTACGCGGTGCGAGAGATATTCGCTATTCGATAAGAAAATCAATCGAAGACCCGATTGCGAATATACTTGTAGAAAACTGGGATAAGAACATTTCCGAGATAAATGTCACAGCGGGCAATAATAATGAAATTATCGTACTGCACAATATAAAATAATACAAAATAGGACGGCAAGTGGATAAATTCACCTGCCGACCTTTTTTTATATAAATTTATGACACCATTATACAAATTAACAATTAACAATTAACAATTAACAATTAACAATGTCGGAAGCCTCTGCGAGGCTTGAATCATATAAGCTTCGCAAAACTACAGATTAAATTGCTTATGAGAGCTAATTTTTTGCGGAGCTTTATAATCCAGGACACCATAGTGTCTTCTGATACTGCTCCTT
>CAVFUV010000189.1:0-4582 GCA_963625735.1 bacterium | reverse complement strand
GCTATAATCAATTGGATTTTTTCAAAATCAAAAATTATTTATTCTTCACGGAGGAATAATATGCCTAAAGCAGACGCGGTTGAACCCGCAAAAAAGAAAAAAAGAAAAAAGAAGAAAAAAAAGAAGCTGAGCAAAGGCTGGACAACGTTCTTTACCGTTATCCTTGTCCTTTTCATGGTCGGCGTCGTCGCCGCAGGCTCAATCGCTTTTTCGATTTTCTATGACGTTGGACTTATCGGGCACATAAATACCGATAAGGAGGTCGCAGGTATAGACTACATTGATTTGAACGAATACATTTCAAATCAGCAGCAGACAACAATCGTCTATGCCTATGACAGCAACAACAACGAAAAAGAGATTGCTCGTCTGCACGGCACGGAAAACAGAATCTGGGTTGAGCTTGACGACATAAGCGACTATGTAATCGACGGCTTTATCGCACTCGAAGACAAGCGTTTTTATCAGCACAAGGGCGTTGACTGGGTAAGAACGGCAGGTTCTATTGTCTATGATATAATGGGCAAGGACCTTCAGGGCGGTTCAACCATAACACAGCAGCTTATCAAGAACCTTACCGGTGAAAACAAGAAAACTCTTGTGCGTAAGTATAACGAGATAAAAAATGCTCTCGCCCTCGAACGGCACTATTCAAAGGACGAAATTCTTGAGGCGTATCTCAACACCATATATCTTGATATGGGCTGTTACGGCATCAAGACAGGCGCGGAGTATTATTTCGGCAAGGAAGCAAAGGACCTGACGCTTATGGAGAGCGTTACGCTTGTTGTCATTACAAACGCTCCCCGTACATACAATCCTATACTTAATTATGACAAAAACCTTGAGCGCGCGAAGACCTGTCTTTGGTATATGCTCGATCAGGGCAAGATAACACAGGAGCAGTATGATGCCGCTCTTGCCGAAAAGCTGACCTTCGTCGGAAAACTTGATGATGACGACTCCGCTGAGGACGAAACCGTAACAGAGACAGAGTATCAGAGCTACTATGTCGACTTCATAATCGATGAGGTTATGGACGACCTGAGCGAAAAATACGGTCTTTCGGAAACGGAAGCATGGAGAAAGGTTTTCTATGGCGGGCTTAAGATTTACGCCGCAGTCGACCTTGACATACAGGAACAGATGGAGGATGTTTATTATAATCGAATAACATTCCCCAAAGAAGAAGACACCGAAACGCACCCCGCAATTCAGTCCGCTATGACCGTCATGAACTATGAGGGCCGAGTCCTGGGCATTGTCGGACAGCTGGGTCCGAAACCCGGCAACCGAGTGCTTAACATGGCGGCGGACTCCCCCAGAAACCCCGGTTCTTCAATAAAACCATTAAGTGCATACGCACCGGCTATTGATCTGGACGCTTATTATTGGTCGAGCTATTTGCCGAACTACGGTATAACAATTGCCGGTATGGATAAGGCATGGCCCACAAACTACGGCGGCGTAACGGGCAGCATGAGCGATCTGAGAAACCTTCAGGAGGCACTCGCTCCGTCACTTAATACTATCCCCGCACGAATAGTCAATACCATTACCATAGACAAGAGCTATTCTTATCTTCGTGATAATTTCCATATTTCAACACTTGTGCCGGAAGACGCGGCTTACGCTCCCCTCGCAATCGGCGACATGGCATACGGTGTAACAACCCTTGACATGGCGGCGGCGTACGCTACATTCGGCAACGGCGGCAAATATTATGAGCCGTGGTGCTATTATAAGGTTACAAATTCCTCGGGCGAAACAGTTCTTCTCGAAACAGATAACGAGCCCACACAGGCGATAAGCGAAGGCACGGCAACGGTTATGAACCATATGCTTCAGACGGTTGTTACGGCTTCAAACGGTACCGCTAACGGCTACGGTGTTGACGGATTTACGACATTCGCAAAGACAGGTACGTCCTCAAGCAACAAGGATAAATGGATGTGCGGCGGCACTCCCTACTATGTTGCGGCGGCATGGGTCGGATTTAAGGATAACCGTGAGATAAACATTAATACATACGGCACATACCCGGCGGCAAAGGTCTGGAAGGAAGTTATGACCAGAATTCACAAGAACCTTGACACATCAAAGGAGTTTGAGGATTCCGATCAGGCCGTAAAGAGAACATACTGCACAAGAACCGGACTGCTTGCAAGCTCGTCGTGCTATTCCACAAAGACGGGCTGGTATAAGATAGATAATCTTCCGGGAACATGCAAACAGTGCTCAGGCGGATACAGCTATGAGGACGACGACACCGAGGCACAGACCGACAGCGAAGAAAATTACAGCGTTGAAGAAGATATCATAACAGCCGCCGAAGAACAGCCGGCAACCGAGCCTCCGACAGAGCCCGAGACGGCCGCACCGACAGAAGCGGCAACGGAGGCCCCGCAGCAATGATAATAATGTCAGTCGATTACGGTGATGTCAGAACAGGCATTTCCGTATGCGACAAAAATGAAATTCTCGCTTCCCCCGTCACTGTAATCACCGAGCGAAACGCCGATGTGCTGGCTGAAAAAATAACGGAACTCGCCAAAGAACGAAAAGCCGAGCTTATATGCATGGGACTCCCCAAAAACATGGACGGAACAGAAGGATTCAGAGCGGACGCATGCAAGGCGTTTGCGGATAAGCTTCACGAAAAAAGCGGACTTAAGGTTGTGATGCGTGACGAACGGCTGACAACGGTAAACGCGCACAACATTCTGTCGATGAATGATGTTCGAGGCAAAAAGCGCAAAAATACTGTCGATGCGGTGTCGGCAGTGCTGATACTTGAGGATTACTTAAGCTTCAGAAAAACCGAAAAATAACAGCAAAAAAGAAGCATTCTCGGATGTGGCGATATACATTGAGGATGCTTCTTTGCGTTAGTATTTAATAAGTATAAGTGACCGGTATCCGGTGGCCAGTTTATAAGGAAGTCCTGCGGACTTGAATTATAAGCTTCGCGAAAATAAGAGCTGATTATAAGCGACAGACTGTATGTTCGCGTAGCTTTATAATCCAAGACACATAGAGCCTTCTTAGTTTTGGTTTACCGGACCGCTGCCGCAGGTCCTCATTAGTCGCTACGTCAAAAATCATTCACCGGATGATTTTTGTCTGCATATCTTGTGTAACTCCACTCTCCACACTCCACACTCCACACTCCACTCTCATTCAACTGCTCCTTGCCAACTGATTTTCGATTGAGGTAAAAAAGATTGATAAATTTTCAGGAATTAAAAGAAAACGGTAAATTTGCCGCTCTTGCCCCAATGGCGGGCGTGGCAGATTCGTCATTCAGAGAGCTGTGCATTTCTCACGGTGCGGCATTTACCATCGGTGAGATGGTCAGCGCAAAAGGCATTTGCTTTAACGACAGAAAGTCAAAGGAGCTTATGCAGATAGGTGCAGATGAGCGTCCGTGTGCAATTCAGCTTTTCGGCAGTGTGCCCGATGATATGGCAAGAGCCGCTGTCTACGCATTGGAATTTAATCCCGATTTTATTGATATAAATATGGGCTGTCCCGCTCCGAAGGTCGCAAATAACGGCTGCGGCAGTGCTCTGATGAAAAATCCGGAGCTTGCCGGGAAAATCATAAGGGCGGTCGTTGATGCCGTCAATCTGCCTGTTTCCGTAAAATTCAGAAAGGGCTGGGACGAAAACAGCGTAAACTGTGTCGAGTTCGCGAAAATTGCCGAATATAACGGCGCTTCGTTTATTACGATTCACGGCAGAACAAGAAAACAGATGTACGCACCGAGCGTTGATTTGGACGCAATAAAAAATGCAAAAGCTGCTGTCACAATTCCCGTTATCGGAAACGGCGATGTAATATCGGGCGAGACGGCAAAAAGAATGTACGAATACACCGGATGTGATTTTATAATGACAGGCAGAGGAGCACTCGGAAATCCGTGGATATTTGATGAAATCAATGCCTATATGTCCGGCGGAGAAATATTGCCCTCCCCCACCGTCGAAGAAAAAATGCGGACAATGCTGATGCACGCAAAAAATGTCTGCATAAAAAAGGGCGACAGAACCGGGCTTTGCGAAATGCGAAAACACGCACTGTGGTACACAAAGGGGCTTCGGGATTCGGCGAAGCTCAGAAATAAATTCAGTGTTGTTTCTTCTATTCGGGAACTTGAGCTGTTGGCAGAGGAAACGATAGAATTAGCGAATGAAGACAAATAATTCACACGGGAATTTGCTCCGTGAAATAAAAAAAGTTAAAAAAACTCTTGCAATTTATGTTTTCATCGGTTATAATGTTTTAGCAATGGAGAGTTGTCCGAGTTGGCCGAAGGAGCACGATTGGAAATCGTGTATACGTCATAAGCGTATCAAGAGTTCGAATCTCTTACTCTCCGCCAAGAAAAAAGCGTTCCCGGCGAACGCTTTTTTCAATTATATCCGCTCCTTGCGGAACGGGTGATATATCTTCGATATGATATCGCACTGCGTACGGTGATATTATACCTTCGGTATATGACGGAACGGATATTATATCACATTTGTGCAGCAAATATATCATACGGCGAGCCGTATATCATATCGCGACAGCGATATAT
>CAVFUV010000188.1:0-4587 GCA_963625735.1 bacterium | reverse complement strand
TAACCCTCCATCTGAAATCTGAAATCGTTCCATCTTGCGACCATCTGTTTGCCCGAACACCCGTTTCACCTACCTGTACAGAAAAAGGATATAACCTCAGTACCTGCACAAAATGCGGCTTTGAATATAAAGACAATTATTTAGCTGCACTCGGGCACAGCTGGGATAGCGGTACAGTTACAACAGAACCTACCTGCACCAAAAAAGGTGTTAAAAGCTATACATGCACAAGAACCGGCTGCACAGGAACAAAGACAGAAGATGTTTCGCCCCTCGGTCACGATCTTATAACTCACGAGGCAAAAATACCGACTTGCACCGAAACAGGATGGGATGAGTATCAAACCTGCTCTCGCTGTGATTACACAACATTTTCTGAAAAGCTCGGACATAATATTGTCAAGCACGACGAAAAAGCTCCAACCTGTACCGAAGTTGGTTGGAATGCGTATGAAAACTGCACACTTTGCGATTACACAACATATGTTGAAATTCCGGCACTCGGTCACGAATTCATAAAGCATGAGGCAAAGGTACCGACCTGTACGACAATAGGCTGGGACGCTTATGACACATGTGCAAGATGTGGTTACACAACATATGTAGAAATTCCCGCAGCCGGTCACAGTTACACTTCCGAACAGCGAAACGACAATAACGATTCGTTTGTTCTCTTTACTTGCGTCAATTGCGGTGATACATACACGGTATACGACCCTGCGGCGGCTGTTGCGCTTTCCGCTTCCGGTGTTATAAACTGCATTAACCTTTCGTGGACGGCGGCGATTGAACCGTCTGTTACGGGATATAATCTTTATCGCTCTTCTTCCGAAAACGGTGAATACAGTCTTCTGACATCAGTAAAGGGAACATCCTATACCGATAAATCGGTTGAAGTCGGCACAGAATACTTCTATAAGATTATGGCGCTAAAGGGCAGTGTAGAGGGAACGCTGAGCGATATCGCTTCCGCTGTACCTCTTCCGGATACAATTGTTCCCAACATAAAATCCGTTACACCTGCTGCATATTCCGTAATTTCAAAAACAGTGTCCGTTAAGGTTGCGGCTACAGATAATGTGGGAATCGTTAAATATGAAGCGTATTACACGACTTCCGATTCGGATGAAAAACAGATGCTCAGCCCTACATTGACAAACACCGGCTGTGCCGTATCGTTTGACACAACCGTAGTACCTGACGGTGTTATTACATTTACCGTTGCGGTATATGACGCAATGAATAATGTTTCTACTGAGAGTCTAATCTACAAAGTCGACAACACCGGACCCGATACCGTCAGTGCGTTTAAGGTCATTGCACTCCATCCGACACAGCTTACCTTGTCCTGGGAAAAGCCTCTCGATGAAGATCTGGCTTACTTTGTGCTTGAGCAAAAGTGTGGCGAAAACATAACCGTTCTCAACTCAAAGTTTAATTCACTTGGCTATAACGTGTTAAATCTTACGCCTGACACAGAATATTCTTACCGTGTAAAGTGCCTTGATCAATACGGCAATGATGGCGAATACACCGACTGGCTTACTGTGACGACTACGACGGACACAACAGCACCCGTTGTTACTTCTCAGTCCAAAAATGCCGGTGCGTACAATAAATCCGTTACCTATTCCGCAACCGTAAAAGACGACTATGCGATAAAGAGTATTGATATTGAGTATTCGTACGACAAAGTCACATGGACAAAGATAGACGGATTTGAATACGGCGTTGACAATAAAACAGCCAACGTGTCTCTGCCGATTGATCTTACCGCGTACAATGAAGGCAGCATCTATATCAGGGCTGTCGGCACGGATAAATTCGGCAATGTCGGCGACACGAGCGAAAACGCACCGTTTGTCGAGTATCTTATCGACAGAACCGCTCCCGATTCGGTTGATATCAAGTCGACGGTTGTTACAGACAAAACCATAACGGTTAACTGGGACGCCTGCACTTCAACGGATGTAAAGTCATATTCCGTTTACAGAAGCACATCTGCGGACGGTGAGTATAAATGTATCGCAAACAATATAAAGTATCTTAACTATAACGATACATCCGTTTCAAGAAATACGGAGTATTTCTATAATGTAGCGGCTGTTGATAATGCCGGCAATATCGGTGAACTCGGAAATTACGGCAGTGCGTATGTATATGAGGACGCAATAGCCCCGAATATCGCATCCGTCTCTCCGAAAAATACGACAATCGGTCCGGTAAACAAAACCGTAAGCATATTTGCGACCGATAATGACGACCTCAAAAATATTATCGTTGAGATGAAAACGGCAAACGACACCGATTTCTCGGTCTATAAGACATTCGATGTGTCGGGTGCGTCAAAAACGATAACATTCAATATGCCTCTTGAGTCATTCTCACACGGTGATACGGTGCAGATTCGTGTTAAGGCTGTTGATGCCGTCGGGCTTTCTTCCGACACTGTGACATGTTCATATACAATCGATAAGCTCGCACCCAATGCCGATGCACTCAGTGTTGTGGGCAATGAAGGGAATGCCGTTGTTACATGGAAAGATTGCAGCGAGGGTGATTTAAGCGGCTTTGAGATTTACAGATGCACAGGCACAACCGAAACCCGAATAGCCTCACGCAGTGTAAATACGTCCGGCAGTTATAAAATTACCGACACGGCGGAATTTGAGAGTGTTCGCTACCGTATTGACGCAGTTGACAGATACGGCAACAAAAACAGCTTCTATTCCGTAAGCGTATCAACCGTTGTTATTCTGAACCCGAATGTAACTCTGCCCGATACATTCGAAACCGAAACTTCTCTCGCTTTCTCCGCCGCAAGCACAAAATCATACTACGGCGTGTCGGAGTATAAGTGGAGCTTCAGTGACGGCGTTACGCTTACAGGCGCAACCGTTTATCGCAAATTTGACACGGTGGGAAGTTATTCCGTAACTCTTACCGTGACCGATGTTCAGGGCAACACCAAAGAAAAGGTTACATATTTTAACATTAAAGAAAAGGTTAAGACCGGCAAATTAAAGGTTGCAATCACAGACACAAACGGTTATGAAATAAGCGGATGCAATGTTTATCTTGATGTCGGCTCCGATAATGTTGAAACCATACAGGCTTCGTCCTCAGGTATTGCCGTTAAAGAGCTGCCTGCAGGCACACATGAGATAGGCGCATATCTTGACGGTTATCTGCCGGATACAAAAACGGTTGTTATCGAGAACGATAAGACAACGGAGGTGACATTTAAGCTTACAAAGCAGAATATTGTCACAGGTGATTTTAATGTTCGAGAAATGACCTTTGAAGAAATCAAAGCAAAGGGCATAGACATAAACAACCCCGACAATCAGCAGATATACGAAGTTAATGTCACCCTTATATACGGCGAACAGAAAATCCCCGTAACATACTACCGTACAAATACCGAAATCAAGAATTATGTTATCAAGGATTCCGGCGGAACCGCAAGCAATGGTGTAAAGTATGAATACAAACTGAAATATATTCCCAATAAGCAGAATAAGGAAATTATCGCGGTTGTTCGTCTGCCCATACACGCAAGCTATCTCAAACAGTTCTTCCTCGCGACTCTTACAATAATAAATAACGCTTCAGAGGATTTCGATCTTGTTGACTGCACTACCGATATCACAATTCCGGACGGACTTACGGAAATGGACAGAACTCCCATTTCAAGCACGATTAAGGGCGGCTCATGCGACTCCGAAACGCTTGTATTAAGAGGCGATAAGGCAGGGGAGTATAATCTCAGTGCCAAATTCAGCGGCACGCTTAAGGGATTTAACGAAGAAATTACCGCTTCTTTTGAGTCAAATTCATTTAAGGTTTACGACAAAAACACCGTAAAGCTCGTTATTGAAATTCCCGAGCAGACCGAAGGGAGATTCCGCTTTAATATCGGTCTTGAAAACAAAAGAGAATCTGACGTTTACTGTCCGCAGATTAATATCGACGGAATGGTAACGGATATAACCGAGATGTTTAAAAAGATACTTGAAAACAAAACGGATATATCCGCTTCCGATATTAAGGCAATAGGCTGTCGGGCACTTGATTCATTTGTACGAGACAGTGACGGCAAAGTTACGTTGTATTCCGAAAATGGAATGCCTGTTGACAAAATCGAATCCGGGCAGGGTGTGTTTATTGAGTATGAAACGATAGCGATGCCTGCCGACGGTGCGAGTGGGTATTTCAGTGACGCGATTATTGACATTGAGGACGCTCTCGGCGGCTTTGTTGAAATCAGATATATCGGCACAATCAATGTCGATGAAAATACATATATAAAAGAACACATTGATTTTATAAACGGTTCCGATTATGGCACAGCATCATATGATATCGCTTCGGATATGAAGGATAGTATTAAAAATTCTGCCGAATATGTAGAGCTTCAGATTTTAGATTTGGACGGTACGCTCAGCACCTGGATGGAAGAGATTAACGCCGCACTTGGTATTTCGAATGAATTCAATGATGCTCTTTGTGCCGACTACATTGAGAAGCTTATCGATAACGCAACAGAAAGCAACAGTATTAAACTTAAGTTTTTCAGCAATCTTC
>CAVFUV010000187.1:2728-4624 GCA_963625735.1 bacterium | reverse complement strand
GCATTCGATTTGATTGTGACATTCTCACTTGAAAACAATAAGCTCAGAGTAAATCACGCCGTTGTAAACAAGAATGAAACGGTTATGTATTTCTCTTTAGGTGCACATCCCGCGTTTAACTGCAAAATCGGTGACACACTTAGATTTGACGAGAAAGAAACGCTTACATCCGAAAAGATAGATCTTGTTCATTCATTAAGACTTCCCGAAACTTTCTCGGTGCTTGACAACGAAACGGATATTACAATAACCGAGCATATTTTTGACGAGGACGCACTTATTCTGCACGGTGTTAAGTCACAGCACATTTCCCTTATAAAGCAGAACAACAGCCATACCGTTAAATTTGATTTGGGCGGTTCGCCTTATCTCGGAATCTGGGCAAAACCCGGTGCGCCTTATGTCTGCATTGAACCGTGGTGCGGTGTCAATGATTCACAGGAGAAAAAGCCCGATTTCTCACTCAAAGACGGCATAAACGCTCTGCCTGCGGAGGACGTATTTAACTACGCGTGGGAAGTCGAACTGACACTGTAATATTGACAAACACTTTCTGTCATACTATAATTAACCTGTAAATAATTCGGAGGATTTGTTATGGATAACGATTCAACACTGATATCCTGTGTCGACGATGACGGCAACGAGATTACATTTGAAATTCTCGATACACTTGACATTGACGATAACGAAAGATATGTTGCCGTTGTGCCGCACTATGACGACCCGACCGAATTATTGAACGACAGCGGCGAATTTTTTGTTCTGCGGATTACAGATGACGGCGACGGCGGTTTTGCTCTCTCGACAGTTGAGGATGACGGTACTCTTTCTAAGATATACTCCAAATTCGAAAAACGCCTTGACGAAAAGTATTACGGTCACAATTCCGTAGGCGGCTATCCGTCATAACAAAAGCAAAATATATAATATATATTTTAACACCCTGCATTGTGCGACAACTTCGATTATATTAACCCAACACACTTTTTTAGGGAATCCTGATTACTCTTTGCGAGGATTGCAGACCTCCCGATTTTATCGGACGAAGGGAGCGTGAGCCGCGAAGGAGGATACCCACCTGCTTTATTTGCAGGTTATTATCATCGGGTATCGGCAACGCGGGGGGTTTTTTTCAATTAGCAATTATCAGTTAGCAATTAGTAATTAACAATGGATGTTAATGTATTCTACATTCTACATTCTACATTATTTTTGCTTATTGTATAATCAAACTACATACTACATTATTTTGCTTATGGTATAATCAAATAAATTTCAAAAGCCCTCCGCATCAGAACATACGGAAGGCTTTTTGCATACATAGAGTTTATTTCAGTTTAAGTGTTTTTTCGTAGGCGGCGACTACGGCGTTGATGGCGGCGGCTCTGAAAGCAGAATCTTCAAGTGTCTTTACTCCTGCGATTGTAGTACCGCCGGGACTGCAAACGTTGTCTTTAAGCTCTTCGGGGTGCTTGTCGCTTTCGAGAGCCAGACGAGCCGCTCCCTCAACCGTGGCGGCGGCATAAAGCAAAGCGTCTTTGCGTGAAACACCGCACATTACAGCTCCGTCCGCAAGTGCCTCAATGAACATATAAACAAATGCGGGACCGCATCCGGATAATGCACCTGCGGCATCGATTTTGCTCTCGTCAAGATGTGAAACCGTGCCCGCGCAGAACAGTGCGGCAGTGAAATCCGAAATATTTTCATCGCTGACTTTGTTATTGAAATCGTAAAGAATTACACCCTTGCCGACAGACACGGGGGTATTGGGCATAATTCTTATGACAGCGGGCTCTATCCCCGAAAGAGTCTCAATATCGGCTATTGACTTCCCTGCCGCCATTGAAATAAGAACAATATCGGGTCTTGCCGAAAGTTCATCCTTTATGC
>CAVFUV010000187.1:0-2718 GCA_963625735.1 bacterium | reverse complement strand
CCTTTATGCTTTCAAAAAGTCCTGCGAGTGACTGAGGCTTTACACCGAGAAAAACATACTCGCTGTTTTTTATAAGCTCGTGAACGTCTGCCGCTTTAACATTATCGAAATTTTTTTCAAAACTATCCGTTTTTGTCTTATCGGAGTCACAAACGCAAATACTGTATTTTTCGGGATTTGAAGCAACCGCACCGCAAAGGGCGCCGCCCATATTTCCGCATCCGATAAATCCGAATTTATATTTCATAATATCACCTTATCTGTCCTTGTCCTTCTATGACATATTTGTAAGTTGTCAGCTCCTCAAGTCCCATAGGTCCTCTTGCGTGGAGCTTTTGCGTGGAAATTCCTATTTCACAGCCGAGACCGAACTCTCCGCCGTCTGTAAATCGTGTTGAAGCGTTGACATAAACCGCGGCACTGTCAACAATCGAAGTAAAGAGCTTGGCGTTTTCTGTATTCTCGGTTATAATTGCGTCACTGTGATGTGTGGAGTGAAGTCCGATATGCTCAATTGCTTCGTTCACATTTCTGACGATTTTAACAGCCAGAATATAGTTCAGAAATTCTGTATCAAAATCGTTTTCACCGGCTTTAGTGCCGTCAATAATTTTTGCGGCTCTTTCGCAAAGGCGAAGCTCAACGGGAATTTTACCCTGTTTTATTCTGTCGTCAACAAGGCGTTTTTTTATCATCGGGAGAAACTCTTCCGCTATTTTTTCGTTTACAAGCAGAACTTCTTCCGCATTGCAAACGGAGGGACGGCTTGTTTTTGCGTTCTCTATAATATTGAGCGCATTATCAAGCTTGGCACTTTCATCTACATATACATGGCAGATACCTGTGCCTGTCTGAATGCACGGCACTTTTGCATTGGCGACACATGCCGAAATAAGTCCCGCACCGCCTCTGGGGATAAGCAAATCGACAAGTCCCGTTGCGGTCATAAGCTCATTTGCGCTCTCGTGTGAAGTGTCCTCTATAATATTTATAAGCTTTTCGGATACGCCGACCTTTTTAAGCCCCTTTCGCATTGCATTGACAATTTCAAAGGAGCTTTTTATTGCGTCCTTGCCGGACCGAAGCACGCAGACATTGCCGCTTTTAAGGCACAGTGCCGCCGCATCGGATGTAACATTGGGGCGTGACTCATAAATCATTGCGACAACCCCCATTGCAACCGATACTTTTTTAATTACAAGCCCATTTGGACGGGTTATTGTCTTAAGAATATTGCCCACAGGGTCGGGGAGCTTTACAACATCTCGTATTCCGTCTGCCATGCCTTTAATTCTGTCTTTTGAAAGAGACAGCCGGTCAATCATAACATCGGTCAGCTTGTTTTTGGCGGCTTCTACATCCTCGGCATTTGCGGCAAGAATTATATCCGCATTTTCTTCAAGGGCATCAGCCATAGAGAGCAATGCATTATTTTTTTGTTCGGAGGTCAGAAGAGAGGAATCTTTAACCGCATTTTTGGCATCGATTAGAATTTCTTTTGTCGAACGCATATAATTTACCTCTTTGCAATAAATTTTGTGCCGATATCCCTGCCGTCAAGAATATCATACAAAACCGAGGGCTTATCGCCGTTTGTGATAATCATGTCACAGCCGCTGTTTACACAAATCTCGGCAGCATGAAGCTTTGTACGCATTCCGCCTGTGCCGAGGGAGCTTCCCGCATCGCCTCCGAGTGCGAGAACTTCGGGCGTTATCTCATTAATAACGGGAATAAGCTTTGCCGTCGCGTCTTTTTTCGGGTCTGCAGTAAACAGACCGTCAATATCGGACAGCAGAATAAGCAAATCGGCATCAATGCTCTCGGCAACAAGAGCCGATAGTGTGTCGTTATCGCCGACCTTGATTTCATCGGTTGCAACGGTATCGTTCTCGTTGATAATGGGCATAAGCCCTATTTCAAGAAGCTTATTCATTGTATTTGTGAAATTATCGTGACGTTCGGCGGAATTAAAGTCCTCACCTGTCATAAGAAGCTGAGCGACTGTATGATTATACTCGGCAAAAAGCTTATCATAGATATACATAAGCTCGCACTGACCGACTGCCGCCGCAGCCTGTTTGGAAGGAATATCCGACGGCTTTTCTTTCAGATTTAACTTGCCCGCACCCATTGCGATAGCACCGGAGGACACAAGTATAATCTCGTTTCCGCTGTTTTTAATGTCGCTTAATGTCTTTACAAGCTCTTCGACTCGGCGTATGTTAATCCGTCCGGTAGCGTGAGCCAGTGTCGACGAGCCGACTTTTACAACAATTCTCATTTGGTGTTCCTCTTATTTGTTAAGCTCGTTTTTTATGAAGGGAATAAGATTTTCTTTTAACAGCTTCGTTGCCATTTCTCTTTTGCCCTCGAGCCAGTTGTCATTTTTAAGCATTGCGGTAGCACATCTGAACCACGCAAGCGGGAAAAGCCATTTTACATCGGGGTTAATTTTCTCGGCTTCTTCGATTGTATCACAGCCGAAATATTTTTTCATGAACTCGTGATAGATATATGAAATGGTCTTCTGCGGAAGCTTATAGAATGTGTTGAATTCATCCTCCGCGGGAGCGGCGTATTTCATCGAGAAAACTATACGGGAAATATCAAACATTGCGGTGCCGACCGAGAACTCAGCCATGTCTATAAGACAGCATTCCCCGTTCTGAACCATAATGTTGTTAAGATTAAGATCTCCGTGAAGGCAGGTAGTCC
>CAVFUV010000186.1:0-4638 GCA_963625735.1 bacterium | reverse complement strand
ATATTATATTCAGCCTTTTGTCGATTCCGGGAATCTGCTCGGCAGCGGAGTGTTTGCTATGACGAAGACGGAACTTGAAGCATTGCTGAATGTCGTAAAGCCGTACATCACGACCGCAGAACTGCGCGGCGTTTAAAAACAAGTCCAAAACAATAAATTATTGAGGAGAATCATTATGTATCAAGTTATAAAGAGAGACGGCAGAGTTGCCGATTTTAACATAACCCGTATCTCACACGCCATCACGAAAGCTTTTGATGCCACCAATATCCCGTACAGCCAGGATGTTATCGATATGCTTGCTCTGCAGGTTACTGCGGATTTTGCCTCCAAAGTAAAGGACGGTGCAATCGACGTAGAATCCATTCAGGACAGCGTTGAAAAAACCTTGCAGAGAGCCGGATACGACAAGGTTGCCAAAGCATATATACTGTACCGCAAGAATCGGGAAAAACTCCGCAACATGAGCTCTACCATATTGGACTATAAGGGGCTTGTGGACGGCTACTTAAAGGTGTCCGATTGGCGTGTAAAGGAAAATTCCACTGTAACATATTCGGTGGGAGGATTGATCCTCTCCAACTCCGGTGCTATTACTGCGAATTATTGGCTCAGTGAGATCTATGATGAGGAAATCGCAGACGCACATCGCAATGCCGACTTGCATCTGCACGATCTTTCCATGCTGACCGGCTACTGCGCGGGATGGAGTCTTAAACAGCTTATTCAGGAGGGGCTCGGCGGCATTCCCGGAAAGATCACTTCTGCTCCGGCAAAACACCTGGCGACTCTTTGTAACCAGATGGTAAACTTTCTTGGTATCATGCAGAACGAGTGGGCGGGAGCACAGGCGTTTTCCAGTTTTGATACCTATCTTGCCCCTTTTGTCCGGGCGGACAAGCTGGGCTATAACGAAGTCAAGCATTGCATTGAGAGTTTTGTTTTCGGCGTTAATACGCCCAGCCGCTGGGGAACACAGGCACCGTTCACCAATATTACGCTGGATTGGACCGTTCCTGCAGACCTTGCAGATCAGCCCTGTATTGTCGGAGGGAAACCGCAGGATTTTACCTATGGCGACTGTAAGCTCGAAATGGATATGATCAACCGTGCCTTTATCGAGGTTATGATCGAGGGTGATGCCAACGGCCGAGGATTCCAATATCCTATCCCGACCTATTCCATTACCAAGGATTTTGATTGGAGTTCGACCGAAAACAATCGTCTGCTTTTTGAGATGACGGCGAAATTCGGAACGCCTTATTTTTCAAACTATATCAATTCGGATATGGAACCGTCCGATGTACGCAGTATGTGCTGCAGATTGCGGCTTGATCTGCGTGAGCTTCGCAAAAAGTCCGGCGGTTTCTTCGGCAGCGGCGAATCGACCGGCTCAATCGGGGTTGTTACCATCAATATGCCGCGAATTGCGTATCTCTCGGCGAATGAAGACGATTTCTTTGTGCGGCTTGACCGGATGATGGACATTGCTGCACGCAGCCTGAAGATCAAAAGAACAACGGTCGGTAAGCTGATGGAGGAGGGACTGTATCCGTATACAAAGAGGTATCTCGGTACATTTGATAATCATTTTTCAACCATCGGGCTGCTCGGTATGAATGAGGCCGGACTTAATGCGTCGTGGCTGCGTAAGGATCTGACACACGAAGAAACGCAGGATTTTGCCGTTCGTGTTCTCAAACATATGCGTGAACGCCTTTCCGACTATCAGGAGCAGTACGGCGACCTTTACAATTTGGAGGCGACTCCTGCCGAGTCTACTTCTTACCGCCTTGCCAAGCATGATAAAAAGCATTATCCGGACATCATTACGGCACACGAGGGAGCAACTCCTTACTACACCAACTCCAGCCACCTGCCGGTAGGGTATACCGAGGATGTCTTTGCCGCACTTGATGTGCAGGATAAACTGCAGCCGCTTTATACCAGCGGTACGGTGTTCCATACCTTCCTCGGAGAAAAGCTTCCCGATTGGAAGGCGGCGGCAGCACTTGTGCGGAAGATTGCCGAGAACTATGAACTGCCGTATTATACGCTGTCTCCGACTTATTCCATCTGTGCAGATCACGGATATCTTGCCGGAGAGCAGACGGAATGCCCGATTTGCGGCAGAAAGACGGAGGTTTACAGTCGTATTACCGGATATTACCGTCCTGTGCAAAACTGGAACGATGGTAAGACACAGGAATTCAAGGACAGAAAAACCTACAATGTCGGAGTGATTAAAGAAGAACCAAGGATAGAGGAGAAAGATTGCCGGACCGAACAGGCACAGCCGGTCGATGGGTATATTCTCTATACAACTGCAACCTGCCCGAACTGCCGTGCCGTCAAACCCCTTTTGCAGAACGCAGGAGTGTGTTATGAGGAACGGAATGTGGATGAATATATAGAAGAGGCAACGGCATTGGGGCTTAAACAGGCACCTACTCTTGTGGTGAAAACGGGGAAGTCTGTTGCGATGTATACAGGTGTCGCCCAAATTAAAGGGCTCTTGAAGGAGCTTCATTCATGACCGATATTGCAGTAATCGGCGGCGGCCCTGCGGGGCTGACCGCCGCACTCTATGCCGCAAGAGCCGGAAAACTGGTTACGGTGTTTGAAAAAGAGTGTATCGGCGGGCAGATAACAAAAGCTCCGCAGGTTGAAAACTATCCCGGAACGGGAACGGTGTCCGGGCTGCAGCTCGGAGACAATATGGCAGCCCAGGCCGAAAAAGCAGGAGCCGAGATATACCTTTCAGATGTACAAAAGATTACAAAGGAGTCCATGGGCTATTTTCGCATTGATACGGATGACGGAGAGTTTTATGCCAAATCTGTTATCTATTCCTGCGGTGCTCGGCCGAGAACGCTCGGATTACCGGGAGAGGAAGGACTTGTCGGTAAGGGAATCAGTTACTGTGCATTATGCGACGGCAGTTTTTTTCGGGGCCAGGATGTGGCGGTGGTAGGCGGAGGAAACTCTGCTTTCGATGACGCTCTTCTTTTGAGCGAGAACTGCCGTAAGGTCACTTTGATCCATCGCGGAAGCACCTTCCGTGCCGAGCATGTACAGGTTAATAAAGCCGCGAGACGGGCGAATATTACCTTTATGACGGATACTGTTATCACAGAGCTGATTGAAGAAGGCGGTCTGTTAAAAGCTTTGACGGTACGGAACACAGCCGAGGGGAAACAGACTGTTGCAGTCTCCGGATTGTTTGTTGCTCTCGGACGGCTGCCGGATACGGAATTGCTTATAGGGATTGCGGAGCGAAACGAGGACGGCTATGTGTATACGGACGATCGTATGGCGTGTCTCAGAACACCGGGATTGTTTATCGCAGGGGATTGTCGTGCTAAAAGGGTTCGTCAGCTGACAACCGCCGTTGCCGACGGTTCCATGGCCGCTGTTTCTGCCTGTGAATATCTCGAACATTTAAAATGACGATATATCCTTTTTACGTCAGAGAAAGAGTATCTTTTTACATATTCGCTTGGTAATCAAACCGAGTTCTCTTTGTTATTTTATACGGCTTTGAACAATTGACAAATCCATAGAAATGGTGTATAATAAACCAAAATATCACACCATTCGGTCGTAAAGCAAGGAGAAAAGCATGCAGTACCTTTATTATAACGGTCCTACAACACAGTTGGGCGGCGAAACCTACGATTTGCTGCAAATGGAACATCATATATTGTTTCAGCGAAGAAAAGAATTGAAGATGACGCAACAGCAGGTGGCGGATAAGGCCGGTATTCAATTAAGACAATATCAACGTTTGGAAAAAGGGGAAAGAAACATTTCGGGTTCAAGCGGGAGAATAATGCTGTCCATATGTGAGGCGTTAATGCTTGATCCATATTTGTTTTTGGGCAAAGGAAATGATAAGCCGGAAAGTAAATGTGTTATTCTTCCTTCGGTCGAAACACAAGGACTCAAAGAATTGGTTATTCCGAGCATTGCATATTACAGCATTGTATCGGCAATACCAAGAGGCACGGTATGTACGGGAGATGATCTGATGTCTTGCTTGAGAAAATCCTACGGTGTAGGACCGATTGAAATCAAAACAGACAGAAACAGCACTTCGCTATATGCCGATGACCGATTTCCTTTTTGGAGGGTGGTCTCTCAAAAAGGGTATTTGATTAACAGCTTCTACTGTAGTAAAGAAAGGCAGAAAGTCAAACTGGAGGAGGAAGGGATTAAAATAAACAAGGTCGGTGAAAACGAGAGTTATCGCGTTGATGAGTTCGATTATCGAAGGTTTAATATAAACAATTTTAAAATCACCGTTTTGAAAACTGATAAGCAAATTCTTGAGCAGTTCAAGGAAATGAAGATCTAATCAAACGAACAAAAATCCATTTAGGATTTAAACCATATACAGGAAAAAAGATAGCCCTTGATTGCCTTACATCTCAGCAATCAAGGGCTATCCTGCGCTCTTGATATCTAACATCTTTTTTTGTACCTCTCTTTCTTCAATTTGCGGCACCTTTGCGTTGTCTGCCAATTCTACGCCTCTGTATATAAACACCGCAGTGCGATGATCTGCCGATTGAGACGGCTGCCTGTCAGGCGTTATGTCGTTTTTGGTGCCGGTGCTTTTCTCCCTTTCACTTATAC
>CAVFUV010000185.1:0-4656 GCA_963625735.1 bacterium | reverse complement strand
ATTTATGAAAATACAATTAGCCGCCGTTCTCGCAATCGTAATCGGCTTTGCGGTTTCGTTTTTGCTCGGATTTGTAATGATTCCGTTTCTGCACAAGCTCAAATTCGGACAGACGATTCTTACGGATATAGGTCCGTCATGGCACAAGAAAAAACAGGGCACTCCCACAATGGGCGGTTTTCTGTTCATAATCGGCTTTGCCGTAAGCATTGCCGTTGTGCTCATTACCGATAAGCTTTTAGGCGGCAATATTCTGCTGACCGACAGAGAGATGCAGAGTGACTCTTCATACATTAAAATTTTCGCGGGACTTCTTTTTGCCGCGGCAAACGGATTTATCGGCTTTATAGACGACTATATAAAGGTTGTCAAAAAGAGAAATCTCGGTTTGACCGAATTGCAGAAAACAGTCATACAGCTGGCAGTCGCAGTTGTCTATCTTTTCACTCTCGCAAGATACGCGGGTGTAAACTATATGTACTTTCCGTATGTCGGAATTGTCGAAAATACGGCACTTTTCTGGATTGTCGGAATTGCCGCGATTTACTGCACTGTAAATGCCGCGAACTTTACAGACGGCGTTGACGGACTTTGCACGAGTGTAACCTCCGTTATATGCATTTCGTTTACTGTTCTGGCGGTGCTCAGAAACTTTACGGGGCTCAGTGTAATAAGCCTTGCGCTGCTCGGCGCACTTATCGGATTTTTCATGTGGAACCATAATCCCGCCAAGGTTATGATGGGGGATGTCGGTTCGCTTTTCATCGGCGCAATGGTTTGCATGTTCGCATTTACCCTTGATATGCCGTGGATTATACTCATTGTGGCGGTTGTTTATGTAATGGAGTTCGGCTCCGATATTCTTCAGATAGCTTATGTAAAAACACATCACGGCAAGCGTCTTTTCAAAATGGCGCCCATTCATCATCACTATGAAATGAGCGGCTGGAGTGAAAAGAAAATCTGCATCGTTTTCTCGATTATAAGTGCGATAGGCGGTGCGGCGGCAGTTGCCCTTATATGGTTCGGCAGAGAAATGTAAAGCGGAATAGCTTTACAAAAAAGGAGGCATGAGACATGACCGAAAACAGCTCAAAAACAGCGCATGGACACTCGGGCGGCGGTTTTTGGAAAGCGACGAAACTTTATTGCAGAAATAAAGGCGGGGTTATAACGCACGGGCACGCAGATCCTCTGCTTTGTCTTGTTTTGGGTGTACTTATTGCCGTTGGTCTTATCGGAGTTTATCTCGCAACACTTACTTCCTATGGTGACAGTGAATTTTATAAACAGCTGTTATATGTTGCTGTCAGTGTCGTCGCCATGCTGTTTGTTTCCATTGTTAATTATCGTGTATATGAATTTCCGTTAGCCGTTGTCGGTACACTGCTCTCGGTGGTGCTGCTTTTGCTTACGGCAGTTTTCGGAAATGACCATAACGGAACAACCCGTTCCCTTGATTTCGGAGCTTTCCAGCTTCAGGCGTCGGAGTTTGCAAAGGCCGCGCTTATTCTCACGCTTGCCTGCATATTTGACAGATACTACGATCAGATAACAGACTGTGAGCCGATTACAACGGGTTTTTTTGCAAGAACAGCGGCAAAGGTTAACAACAAGCTTAAATGCCCGTTTCTCAATACTTCTCTGTGGCCGATTCTCGGCGCGGGAATTCTGGTAGCTGCATATGCCGTTCTTGTTAATCTGGGAAGTCATTTGTCCGGTTTTGTAATTATGGGACTGATCGGCTTTTTAATGTTCAGCATAAGCGGAGTAAGGAAAAAGTGGATTGTCGCCTGTCTTCTTGCCATTGTACTTGTCATAGTGGGAGTTTTTGAGTATGGCCACGTTAAGGGTTATCTCGGTACTTCTTCCGACACAACCGCCTCCGAGACGGATGACGCGTCTTCCTCGACCGACTCCGAAAGTGCCGGAGGAGGGCTGATTAAAGCATACCAGTATGAAAGACTCAGAATCTGGCTTGACAAGGATGACACAAGCTATACCGGCAGCCGTGCACAGACAAATACAGCCCTTGCGGCAATAACAACCGGCGGATTCTTCGGAAAAGGATTCGGAAATTCAACACTTAATTCGCATCTGACCGAATGCAAAAACGATTTTATTTTTTCGATATGGGTCGAAACATTCGGATTTTGCGGAGGTATTTTCCTTTTGCTTCTGTTCGCGGTTCTTATCTGGAGAATCGCGATAATAGGCGTAAACTGCCCCGACAGATACGGTTCACTTCTTGCGTTCGGCATAGCTTTCGAGTTTGCGATACAGGTGATTCTGCATGTTGCGGTTAATACCGATCTGTTCCCGAACACCGGTATATCGCTGCCGTTTTTCAGCTCGGGCGGTTCGTCTATGCTTGCTTACTGCTTGGAAATCGGCGTAGTGCTGAATCTTTCGAAAAACATAAAATACAGAAAAAGAATTCTTAAATCCGGAGATACAAAATGAGAGTATTGTTGGCAGCCGGCGGAACAGGCGGACACATTAACCCCGCACTTGCCGCCGCACAGGAAATATCAAAACGAAATCCCGATGCGAAAATTCTGTTTGTCGGTGCAAAGGGCAAAATGGAATCAAAGCTTGTTCCGAAAGCCGGATTTGATTTTACGACGATAAATATTTCGGGCTTTCAGCGTTCGTTTGCCCCCGCGGATATCGCACACAATATAGGCACTATTTGGCGTCTTATGTTTGTCACGTCTCAGTGCAAAAAAATAATAGACGAATTTAAGCCCGATGTCGTTGTGGGCTTCGGCGGCTATGTCAGCGGTCCGGTTGTAAGAACGGCACACAGGATGGGCATAAAAACCGCCATTCACGAACAGAACGCGCTCCCGGGCAAAACAAACATAGCGCTTTCGAAATATGTCGACACCGTGATGCTGACGACCGAAAAAGCCGAGTCACGCCTTAAGAACGAAAAACCGGCCGTGATAACGGGGCTTCCCGTTCGTGACGAACTTTTAACGGCGGACAGAGCGGCGGCGAGAAAATCACTCGGTATATCTGACAGCACCCGACTTGTTCTGTCGACGGGCGGCAGTCTCGGCGCGGAGTCGATAAACAACGCCATGTGCGATGTTCTGACACACTTTAACGGAGACCGTGAGCTGTTTTTTGTACACGGCTACGGTCAGCTCGGCAGATTTGTGCCCGATAAGCTTAAAGAAAACGGCGTCGACCCCGACAATATGAAAAACGCGAGAGTGTCGGAATACATCTACGATATGGCAACGGTAATGTCCGCAGCCGATCTGGTAATAAGCCGTGCGGGGGCCAGCTCCCTTGCGGAAATTGAGGTGCTCGGAAAAGCGAGCGTGCTTGTACCGTCGCCGTATGTCGCGGAAAATCATCAGTTTCACAATGCCATGGCACTTGTCGAAAAGAATGCCGCCATGGTTATCGAACAGAAGGATCTGACAAGTGAAAAGCTTGTCAATATAATCTCGGAGCTTAAGTCAAATCCCGAAAAATTCAGAGAGATAGGCGACAACGCCAAAAAGATGGCTGTTACAGATTCCCCCAAACGCATTTGCGATGTCGTTATGTCGCTTGCCGAAAAGCGTGAGGAAAAGCTATGAATGAGAGAGATAACAGAAGCTCAGAGCGTACTTCGGTGCCGACAAACCGCAGAGAAGAGCTTAAACGAAGCTCCACAAGAAGAAAAAGGTTTAACAAAAAGCGTATTGTTCTGGCAGTCGTGATAATATCTGTAATTGTAATTTCAGCACTCGCTGTTGCATTGCTTGCATTTGTTTTCAAAGCGAAAAATATCACGGTAACGAATGACACCGGCTTTTATTCAAACGAAGAAATTCTGGCTGCCGCCGGTATAGAACAGAACAAAGGATTTTTGTCTATATGGCCCGGTGCATGCGAAAAAAAGGTTGAAAAAAATCTGCCGTATGTCGGCGACCTTGAAGTAAAGCGTAAATTGCCCGATACGGTTGAAGTTACCGTCAGCTACACTTCCGAGGTGTTTGCGATAAAAACCGGCGGAAATTATGTACTGCTTAATGAAGACGGCAAGGTCCTCAAGACAGTTGCGACAGACCGGGGCATCGCTGCCGTTGTTGAGGGGATTTCCCTTTCTTCGGTTGTCCTCGGGAAAAATGCGACATTTGCCGACATAGAAAGAGAAACCGAGATTGCAACGGACAACACAATCGAAAAAGAAACCGAAGCGACCGAAACTCAGCCGGATGTGCTTATGACCGGCAGTGAAATATTTGAAGACCTGAAAGCTCTGGCAGATGAAATTTCCGAAAAAGAGCTCGGCAGTGTATCAAAATACTCGATAACGCAGTCAAAAAACGGAAAAGTCAATATAACGGTCGAACTGTACGATACGACAGAAATTGATTTCGGACTTCTTTCGTCCGCGTCCTCCAAGGTTCGTCTTGCGAAAAAGATTGTCGACGAAAACGGGCAGAAGGCGAGCGCCGAAAACAAGCTCTGCATAGACCTGACCGACGGAAAGACAGGCTATGTCCGTTCACAGAACGCAATCGACAAGGTCGAAGAGGATGTCTCGAATGCCGCCGCGGCAAAAGAAGCGGCTACGGGGGAGACAGAGGCGGAGACTGCGGAGCAATAAAGTTAGCAATTAGCAATATGCACAGGGGTCGGGGACCGGGGACC